>NZ_JBHXML010000002.1:201996-261169 GCF_042720345.1 Kitasatospora sp. NPDC058478
TGTTTTTCTTTTTCCTTTCCGTTGTGTTTGCGATTGGGGGGGGGCGGGGGGGGGGGGGGGCGGCGCGCCCCCGCGCCGGCTTCAGTTGGCCAGGCTGAAGTCGCCGCCGAGGGATGCGGCGATCTTGTCGACGCCGGTCAGCGCGGTGAGCGAGGTGACGGGGGTGCGGCTGTCGGTGGTGGTGCCGTTGCCGAGTTGGCCGGAGCCGTTGTTGCCCCAGGAGCGGACGGTGTTGTCGCCGAGCAGGGCGATGCTGTGTTCGCGGCCGCCGGCGATCAGCTGGACGCCGGTGAGGCCGGGGACCGGGACGGGGATGATCCGGTAGTCGGTGGTGCCGTCGCCGATCTGGCCGGAGGTGTTCTGGCCCCAGGCCTTGAGCTTGTTGTCACTGTCGGTGACGGCAAGGCTGTGGTGGGCTCCGGCCGCGATCCCGGAGACCCCGCCGAGCCAGCTGCCCTGGGTGTCGACCGGGGTGAAGCGGTTGATGGTGGTGTTGTCGCCGAGCTGGCCGGTGGCGTTGTAGCCCCACGCCTTCACCGCGTTGCCACTGGTGGGCCTGCTGGAGCTGCTCGGCGGGCCGACCAGGGCCAGGTTGTGGGCGGCGCCGGCGGCGATCCGGGTCACACCGGTCAGGTTGTTCACCGGGGACGGCACGTTACGGCTCGCCGAAGTGCCGTCTCCGAGCTGACCGTTGATGTTGTGGCCCCAGGCCCACACGGTGCCGTCCTCGCGCAGCGCCAGGCTGTGATTGAGTCCGGCGGCGATCGCGATCACCTTGTCGAGTCCCTCGACCCGGACCGGGACGCTGCTGTCGACGTTGGTGCCGTTGCCGAGCTGGCCGTGGTTGTTGCGCCCCCAGGCGACCACGGTCCGGTCGGCGAGCAGTGCCAGGCTGTGCACTCCGCCCGCGGCGACGTCGGTGGCATCGGAGAGGTTGACGACCTGGCCGGGCGCGTTGTGGCTGAACACCGAGCCGTCGCCGAGCTGCCCCGACCCGTTGGCGCCCCACGTCTGCACCGTGCGGTCGGTCAGCAGGGCCAGCCCGAAACCTGTGGCGGCGCCGCTCCCCCCGGCGGCGATCTTCACCACCTCGGCGCTCGTCAGCCCCAGCACGGTGGTGGCCGTCGTACGGAAGTCCGTCCAGGTGCCGTCGCCGAGCTGACCTGCGCGGTTGTTGCCCCAGGACTTGAGCCGCTTCTCCTGCACTTCATCTCCTCATCGGGTGTGCTGCCATGCGGGAATTCGGCCGCGCCGGGCGTGGCCGCGGAGGCTGCCACCAGGACGCGGCGGCGTTGCCTCCCGACAGGCCGCTCCTGCCCGGCCCTCTCCGCAGGCTCTCGAACGCATCATCGGCGACGAGCGATCAGAACTCGGGGCACCGATCTCGATCTTCACTCGAACAGGTGATCTTTCGGCGTTTCCCGGCACACCGGGCCGTCTCGCGCCGCGCACACGCGCCCCTTGTCGGCGCTCTTGACGACGGCCCGACGGCCCGGCACCACGTGGGTGCCGGGCCGTCGGGTGGGGTGTGGGGGCGCGGGTTACTTGGGCATCTCGTTCCAGAGCTGCTGGGCGCTCTTGCCGGTGAGCTGGACCCAGATCTGGTCGTTGTAGTTCGTGGTGTTCAGCAGGTGTGCCAGGTCGGGCTTGTTGTAGGCCTTCGAGACGTAGTCGATGAACCGGGCGGTGGCCTGGTAGCCGCTGTCGTAGTTGGAGTCCGGGCCGAAGTGCTGGGCGCCGGTGCCCGGCTGGAAGTTGTAGTCGCGCACCCAGTCCGCCAGGCCCTCGCCCAGCCACCACTTGCCGGAGAACGGGCTGTCCCAGACCGCGACGTGCACGGCCTCGTGCACCAGGAAGCCGGTGTCACCCTGGTTGCCGCGGGTGTAGCCGATGTTGACGTGGACCTCCTTGACGCCGTTGCTGGGGTTCACCGTGGTGAACGCGGGGTTGTCGGTCAGCTTCGGGTCGAAGATGATCTTGAAGTAGCTGGGGGCGGCGAAGGCTCCCTTGGTGATCAGGTTGGAGATCGTCGGGTAGTAGTCCGCGACGGTCCTCTTCTGCTGCTCCAGCCACGGCCCGAGGTCCGGGGCCTGCGAGTAGTCGAGGTCGATGCTCGGGCGGCCGGCGGTCGGCGGGGTGGTGGCGCCGTTGCGGTCGAGGTTCCAGGACTGCGCCAGGTCCCCCGCGTTGCAGGCGGCCACCTTGGCGTTCAGGTCCGCGCCACGGGCGAGGCAGAGGTTGCTGTCCGAGACGCTGTGCAGCAGCCAGGCCCGGCCGTTGCCCGCCGAGGCGCTCTCCAGCCACCACTTCTGGTTGTCCGTGCCGACGTAGTTCCAGGCACCGACGGTGTTCTTGACCCGGTCCCGGTCGACGGCGTTGTTGGTACCGGGCACCTTGACCGACCAGGTGCCGTTGCCCTCGTCCCTGACCGTCCAGACCTGCTGGGCGGAGGACTCGTTCCAGTCGCGGACCACCACGTTGGAGGCGTTGTTGCGGCTGTCCCACTGCAGGGCGCCGCCCGCGTAACTGGAGATGCGGTAGTCGGCGCCGCTGGACGGGAGCGACTCGGCCGCACTTGCGGTCCCGGCGCCGAAGGCCATCCCGGACACGACGGTCGCGGCGGACAGGACGACGGCGGCGGCCGTACGACGGGTGAACATCTCGGGGCTCTCCTCTCGGGCGGTTCCCCCCTGGAACCGGCCTGCGCTCATGCCACCGGGCCGCGGTAGACGCGGCGTCAACGCTCCCGTCAACGGGTGCGTTGACAGGCCGTCGACTCGGTGGTGTTCACCCGAGGGTCCAGGCCTCCTGCCAGATGGCTCCTCACTCGCGGACGCCCGCGCCCTCGACCGCCCGCCGACGGGTCGCCCGCCGCCACCGGTGTCGCCCGCACCCGCCGCTCTATGCGAGCTCCCGGTCCGCCCCCGCGGCACGGAAGGCGGGATAGCCCGGTAGCGGAGCCGCATCCCACTCCCGGGCGGCCTTGCGCAGCAGTTGTCGCACGGTCTGCGCGAATGCCGGGAACTCCTCCAGCGTGCTCGCCACCTGCCAGCGGTGCCTGAGGACCTGGCGCCTGGTCGCCACGGGTCGACGCGTCTTGTGCATCGGTCCGTCCTCCACCGTGCGCGGCAGCAGGCGCACGGTCGCGTTCACCGTCCAGACCGTGACGGCCTGCCGCATCCCGGCCTGCCACACCGCATCCTCGGCCAACGCCGGGTACACCGCGACGACCTCCGCCCGGTAAGCCTCCTCGACCTTCCGTGAGATCCCCGCCCGCAAGGCGAAGACGCACCAGCAGGTGGAGAACGGCATCCGGCAGTACGCGGCCGTCAGAAACACCGACTGGTAGCACGCGGCCTCGAAGTCGAGCAGCCGCAGCCCCTGCGGCGTGAGCAGGTTGTTGTCAGGGCAGGTGTCGCCCGGGGTGAACGCCGGGTACTCCTCCCCGCCCGCCGTTCCGATGCGAGCGAGTTCCTCACACAGCCCGGCGGGAACCGCAACACCGGCCGCGTCGAGCACCGCGGGCAAGGCAGCCACACCCCGCGCGATCCACGGCTCGTCATCCCAGGCGGTCATCCCCGCGCCGTACCGGTCCCACAACTGCCTGAACTCGACTCGCCGATGCACCGACTTCGCAGCCAGCCGCCCGAGCTCGCGCGCCCAGGTCACCAGGCCTTCCCCGGCGGCCTTCGAGTCGCTTCCCAGCAGCACATCCGCCAGCGTCGGCGAATCACCGAGGTCCGCCATGACCAGCAGCGGCACCTTCGGGTCCACCCCCAGCACCTCGGGACCGGCAAGGCCGAACGAGAGCCCGGCCGCCTCCGCAGCGAAGCAGCGCCGAGCCTCCGGCTCGTCGGTGTAGGCCTTGACGATCACACTCTCCCCGGAACCGGTCCGGCAGCGCAGCACCCTGCTGCGCCGGCTTCCGCCCAAGTCGACGGGCTCGGACAGCTCCGTGTCCAACAGCTCTGCAGCGGCACGCAATATCCAATCCACCCGGGCATCCTGCCACCACGGCCGCGACCGTCGCGCACCGGTGAACGGTCCGTCCGATGCCCGCCAGGATCGCTCCGGCGCCGGCGGGGCGGTGGCATGCCGCGTACTGACTGTCGGATCCGTGCCAGGCCCGGCCAACGCGAGCCCCCGAGGGGCAATGCGACTCGCCGAAAGTCGGATGCTTTTCGTCCTCGGACTCTGGCACGCTCGGTGCGGCGCAGCCGAGTTGAGCAGTCGCCCCATACTGATGTTCCGTACGAGGAAGCATAGTTGACGCTGAGGAAGAAAGGGTCGCGCCTGATCACCATCGACGGGGTGGTGTACCGGTGGCGGGTACACGGTGGTGTCCGCTGCTGCATCGCGTGCACATGGGGCCGGTCCGATTTCGCGGTCCAGCGGGTCGACCGGACGGGCCCGGTGCTTCTGGCAGCCACGTCAGCGTTCCCCGTCGTGCCGTCCATCGTCGAGGCGGGAGTTCGCGCCGCGCTCGGTCAAGGATGGCAATCTACCGGGGCAGGGCCCGCTTTCCGCCTGCGGGAGCTGGTTTAGAGCGGAGGCGAAGCCCCGGTCTGCGGCATCGGATCGGCCACCGGCAGGTCGACACGACTCCGCGTAGCGCGACGCGCTCGACCACCCGACCGGGAGCGGCCCGTGCCGTGCGTCCCGGGAGCGGCTGCCGACCGGATGGCGACGGCGCCTGCTCCACCCGCCTGTCCGTGATCGGGTCCGACGGCAGGAGGCCCTGGCAGAGCACCTCAAGGGGTGGCAGTCTCGATGGCAGAATGACGGGATGGTGACGAATCAGCCGTGGGCAGGGCTTCACGGTGACCTGCTGGCGGCGAAGGCATTGGTGTACGACCCGAGCGGTTTGGCCTGTTCGCCCCCGGTGGCCGAACCGGAGAGCGCCGAATACGCGGCCTGCCGGTTCACCATCGACGGCCGCTCGGTCCGGTTCCGCGCGGCCAAGACCACCCCGACGAAGGTGGGCCAGTTCGTCACCGTGTGGTTGCGCTCCGAGGAGGGACCGATCCGGCCCTTCGACGCCGACGACGGGGTGGACCTCTTCGTCATCAGCTGCCGTGACGACAACGGCTTCGGGCAGTTCGTCCTCCCACGCGAGGTGCTGTGCGAGCGCGACATCGTCTCCCGCAACGGCTCCGGCGGGAAACGGGGGTTCCGCGTCTACCCGCCCTGGGTGACCACGACCAACCGGCAAGCGCGCAGCACGCAGGCCTGGCAGGTGAAGCACTTCTTCCACATCGGCCAGAACGGGCCCGCCGACCTGACGCACGCCCGCACCCTCTACCACCCGTAGCCGCCCGCCGCCCGGTGCGCCTGCGCGTCTGTCGGGGTGACATCCGGGCGCGGCCCGCCCGGGGCGGCTGGCCGCGCTCTGGTACGACGGGTCTGATGTCCGCGCCGGCGGTGCGTTCCCCCCGTCCGCCGGCCGTCCCGGAGGAGAGATCGCCGTGCCCGTGCCCACCACCTTCGACCACCAGGCGAAGAACTACAGCGTCCCGCACGCCTACTGGCTGGCGAAGGCATCCGAACTCGCCTACCAGGACGAGGCCGCCATCGAACAGCAGGCCCGCGACTGGGGCTTCGACCGGGTGCGTCACCACCAGACCCGGTTCACTCCGCCCTTCCCGCTGGAGGACACCCAGGCCTACACCATGGCCAGCGACCACATGATCGTCACGGCGTTCCGCGGCACCCAACCGGCCGAGATCCGCGACTGGCTCTCCGACTCCTCCACGCCGCCCTGGCCCGGCCCCGCCCGCACCGGCTACGTCCACTACGGCTTCGCCGAAGCCCTGGAGTCGGTCTTCCCTGACGTCCGGGACGCCCACGCCCAGCTGCGCACCAACGGCCAGACCGTGTGGTTCACCGGCCACAGCCTCGGCGGAGCCCTGGCCATGCTGGCCGGCGCCCGGTTGTACCTGGAGGACCCACGTCTCCAGGCCGACGGCATCGTCACGTTCGGGCAGCCCCGCACCTGTGACCGGCTGCTCGCCGCCGCCTGCAACGAGGGCTTCAAGGGGCGCCTGTACCGGTTCGTCAACAACAACGACATCGTGCCCCAGCTGCCGCCGGAGCCGGCCTACACCCATGTCGAGGCGCTGAAGTACATCGACTCCTCGGGCCGGCTCCACGACTCCATGGGCCTGGTCGCCGGGCTCGCCGACCGCGCCAAGGGCCTGACCGCCGACGCGTTCGCTCCGGCCACGGCCGGTGTGCGCGACCACGCGATGAAGCGTTACCTCGCGGCCCTGGAACAGAACCTCGCCTGACGGAGTCAGGCCCTGCGGGCGGGGCGGGCGCCGGTGGGTCCACGGCCGGCAGGCCGGGCCCGGCGAGCAGAGCCGGGCCGAGGGTCGAGTGAACCTATGGTACGAACAGCCTCCCCCCGGTAGCGATGCACACACGACCGTGTGTGGATGGTGACGGGCCGCCACACCACGGCCGTCCGATCCACCCTCACCACGCACCTCGAAGGATTCCACCCATGCGTACCGCGCACCGCATCCTGGCCGTCTCCGTCCTCAGCCTCCCGCTCGTCATCGGCGCGGCGACCACCGCCTCCGCCGCCGCGCCCGACAACATCCCCACCCTCAACTTCGACAGCGGCGCGTTCGCCGTCGGCCCGAACGGCAGCGCCCTCCAGGTCACCGACGCCCAGTTCGGCCCCTGCGGCTCCTCCTTCCTCACCGGCGCCGTCGCGGTCGGCCCGGGCGGCGTCGCGGGCAACGCCACCGAGACCGGCATCGGCATCGGCGGGCAGGGCTGACCCCACCCGCACCCGCACCACGGCTGCCCCGGGAGCACCTCGCCCCGGGGCAGCCGCCCATCCGAACCGGGACAGACCGTCCACCGCCTGGTGCGTGGTCACCGAGCGGCCCGGGCCGGGCAGGCAGGCTGGTGCCAGGTCGTCCGGACCACCTGGCCGCCGGGCAGCCTGTGCTCGCTGTTCCAGGTCCGGCAGCACCCGGCGGCAGGTCGACGCGGCCCGGACGGCACCGCGGACCCGACGGCCTGGCGGACGGGCACGGGCGCGAAGGCCGGCTTGCCGGGGCGGCCCCGGCGGCGCCTGGTGGAGGAAGTCGTCATGCCCGCCGTTCTGCCACCCCCGGCCCCCGTCCAACCCCGCCTCACCCGAACGGATGAGCAGCCCGGCCTGTCTACAGGTCCCGCACGAGGATCATGATCATCTGGGGCTGCTGGTTGACCTTGGCGAGGACGTTCTGACCGGCGTTCACGAGGATGTTGGCCTGGATGTACTGGGCGGTGGCCGCCGCATAGTCGGTGTCCGTGATGCGGGAGCGCGCGGCGCACAGGTCGGTCACCGTGGCGTTGAGGGTGTTGATGTCGGACTGGAACCGGTCCGGTGAGGAGCCGAGGTCCCCGCGCAGGGAGTTGAGCGTGTCGAGGGCGCCGGCGGCCGCGGCGAGAGGGTTGAGGTACACCTTGCCGTTGTTGAGCACGTCCACGGGCTCCGAGCGGTCCGGGTAGCCGGTGTACACGCCGTCCTTCAGCAGGGCGTAGTGGAGTGTGCCGTCGCTGTCGCCGATGTACGAGACCAGGGTTCCTGCTTCGGGTCGCGGCCACGGGACGTCCGCGGGGAGCGGTGTGCCTTCGGGCACGGTGGTCACGACCGTCCTGGTGACATCGAGGCCGGTCAGGCCCAGAGTCGAGGTGCTCATCCTCTGCATGTCGACGAGGACGACGTTGCCGTCCATCGGACCGATCTGAAAACTGTAGGACCGGTCCTTGCCCAGCACGTGGTTTCCGTTGAACTGGGTCTGCTGCCCGATCGTGTCGATCCCGCCGAGGCACTGCTGGATTTCCTGCTGGACGGCCTGGCGGTTGGCCTGGCTGTACGTGCCGTTGAGGGCCTCGGTCGCCAGCAGGCTGATGCGGTCGATGAGCTTCTCCACCTCGGCCAGCGCGCCTTCGGTGACCTGGGTGAGGGAGATGCCGTCGTTGGCGTTTCGGGCCGCCTGCCCGGAGTTGACGATGGTCAGGGTCATGTTCGAGGCGACGGCCATACCTGCGGCGTCGTCCGCGGCGGAGTTGATCCTGTACCCGGAGGACAGTTTCTTCGCGAGGTCGGTCTGGTTCGTGCCGTTGACCGCCAGGTAGCTGGCGGCGTAGAGCGACGCGGTGTTGGTGGCGGGGGACTCCATGTGGTCTTCCTTTGCGAGGGGGCCGGTCGGTCGGTGAGGCGGTGGGCGGGTCAGACGGACGGGCCGGCGGCGGCGCCGGGGGCTTCCTGCGCCAGCACCATCCACAGGGCGAGCAGGTCGACCTCGCCGCCCGGGGAGATCGCGTCGACGAACTCGGGCAGGAAGGCGGCCAGGCCCTTCGCCGCCTCGTTCTCGCCCTGGCCCGTCGCCCGGGCGATCCGGATGACGGTGTCGTGCCCGAGGGCCCGGTCCAGGTCCTCGCCGGTGACCGGCTCGTTGGGGCCGTCGCCCAGCCAGGAGGCGGCCTGAGGGAGGCGGGCCGTCAACTCCTTGGTGTCGGCGGCGATCTGCCGGGCCGCGGCCAGCTGGTCCGGGGTCAGGTCCGCGATCCGGCCCACCGCCCTGAACAGCGCGATCTCCTCGGCCGGGATGGCGGCCACCAAGGGCGGGATCTCCTCGGCCAGGGCCGCCGCCGCCTCGGCCTCGCTCACCCCGGCGCGCTCCGCCAGGGCGGTCAGCACGCCGGACGGCAGGTGCGCGGCCACCTCCTCGCCACTGACGGACTCGTTGGCGCCCTCACCGGCCCAGGAGTCGAACTTGCCAGCGGTCTCCGGCGCCTTGGCCAGTGCCGCCAGCAGCGTGCCCAACACCGGCGCCGTGTCCGTCTTCTCGCTCATCGTGCCCCTCCGTGTTCGATCGATCTTGCGGGGGCGACGCTACTGAAGGTAGTCGGCGCGACACCAGGGGTGATTCCAGCCAGCAGATCCTGACGGATGACCGGATCGGAGCGGAGCACGCAGACGCCCGCGAATCCCGCTCCCGGCCCTGGATGAACCCTCGGCGGGCGACCCCCCCCCTCGCGCCCGCCTCCTTACGCCGTTCATTCAACGGCGAGTTCACGCGCCATCCGGCGCGGGCAACTGGCGGGGCATCGGACCTGTCGCGGGTTCACAGCTGGTGCCGCAGCGAGATAAACGCCGCCAGGCCGCCCGTTCATCGTTTGTCTACCACCTGCTGTCAACGTGCCCCGGTACAGCTGTGAAGTTTCAAGGAGTTTCTCAATGGCACACCCGGGCACGACCGCCTCACCGACCGAACGGCGAATACCGTGGCGACCACGATGGGCGTACACGGCGGTCGTGCCGCTGTTCGCCCTCCTGGCGGGGCTCATCGGCGCGTTCCCGATACCCGCGCACGCGGTGGGCCCCGTCGCTCCGCCGCAGGCCGTACCGGCGACCGTTCAGGAACACTCGGCCGCGACCTACAACAATCAGTACGGCACCAGATGGCAGAGTGAGATCTTCAATCTCGCCCAACAGGTTGACGTTCTCGCGCTGCAGGAAATCCGGGACGTGGATCCGGATTTTCCGGACATCGTGCCCGAAGCATCGATCAACACGAACGGCTTCGAGGTCCAGAGGTACCGATGGGACGCCTTTCCCGACTGGATGGGCGGCACTCGCACCATCTACCGGGTCAGGTCAGACAATAGAGAGCGCTCGCTGGCCCTCGTGGTGTCGCGGAACGTCGACAACGCTGCGGCACCCGTGGTGAGAGTCATTCCGCCTCAGCCGGAGAACAACGGCCAGGTGACCAACGATGCCAAGCCCATCCTGGGCGTCAAGCTCGCGGACGGCACGTGGTACTACTCCATGCACGCCACCAACAGGGCAACAGGCTTCCAGGAGCGGAACAACGTGCCGGCCGCCATCCAGGCGGTCACGGCGACGGGCGACGCGAACTGGGCCTTGATGGGCGACTTCAACCGCGAGCCCGGGTCGCTGTCGATGGCGCAGGTGTACGGCGATGGTCGTCGGCTCGTCAGCTCCGGCATGATGACCTACCCCATGAAGCTCCCGACCTCCGAACTCGACTACATGATCGCCCGGGGGCTGCCGGCCGACCACCAGTACACGGCGCGTCGCCTCAGCTACGTGGAGGAATCGGACCACTATCCGGTGATGTTCAGCAAGGACCCGCTGCGTCGCAAGGACGAGACCTGTCGGCCGATCCCCCCGATCCGGCCCCGCGCGGCGGCCGCGTCCATGACCTCTCTCGCGGCGGCCGGCGTCCCGGCTGACGCCCCGGTCGGCGTCCCGGCCGACAGCGCGCCGTCGACGGCCTCCGCTTCCGCCGCCACAGCCCGGGAGCCGCAGCACGGGAAGGTCTCCGTCCTGACCTCCGGAGCCGCCGGCCTGGTCGCCGACGTGCCGGACGCCGCGCCCGCTCCGGGCAGCCCGGTACGGGCCGCCGCCCCCGACTGCTCCGCCGGGCAGAGCTGGGCGACCTGGCAGAAGTCGGACGACACCTGGGTGATCGAGACCGGCCGGACCAACGGCACCACCCCGGCCGGACAGGGCAGCGTGCTCAGCGTCCCCGCGTACGGTGACCGGCTGGCCGTGCGGCCGATCGAGAACGACGCGACGAGCGGCAAGCCCGACGGCAGCCCCGGCCAGCGCTGGCGCTTCGTCGCCGACGGCGCGGGCGGCTACCGCATCACCACGGCCACCGACGGCCGTTGCCTCACCCTGGACGGCAACGCGCTGACGGTGGCGCCGTGCGACGGCTCGGACCGGCAGGGCTGGCACCTGTCCGTGCCGTGCTCCGGCGTCGGCCACACCGTCCCCGGCTTCCCCGACCTGCCGTGGCCGACCGTCGCGGACCGCCCCGAGGTGACCTGGCCGTCGCTGCCAGGGCACCCGGCGATCCCGTGGCCGTCCGTCCCGGGCTTCCCGGGCGTCCCGATGCCCGGCCACCCCGACCTGCCTGAGCTGCGCTGGCCCGGCTTCCCCGCTCTGCCCACCACGGCGTGGCCCGCCATCTCCGGCCACCCCGAGGCGACCTGGCCGGCCGTCCCCGGCTCCCCGGCCGTCCCGTGGCCCGCCATGCCGGGCCACCCCGGCGTCCCGTGGCCGGTGCTGCCGCTGCCCGGCAACGGCAACGACGACGGCAAGGCCCTGATCCCCGGGCTGCCGAGCGCCGCCGACCCGGCGATCCCGGGGCACCCGGACCTGGCCTGGCCCACCGTGCCGGGCTTCCCGCAGGTGAAGTGGCCCTCGGTGCCCGGCTCGCCGAACGTGCCGTGGCCGGGCCACCCCGACCTGCCGGACGCGCCGGGGACGGGCGGGCCCTCGCTTCCGGACGTCACCTGGCCGACGCTCCCGGGCAGCCCGCTCTGGCGCTGGCCGTCCGTCCCCGGGTTCCCCACCGTCCCGTGGCCCTCGCTGCCGGGGCTGCCGGACGTCCCGTGGCCCGCGACCACCGGCTTCCCGAACGACCCCGCCGCCTGGTCGAACCCGCCCAAGTCGCCGGAGGAGCCTCCCAAGTGCAAGCGGAAGGACCCGCCGGACGGCAACACCCCGGGCGGTGACAACGGTTCCACCGGCGGCCGTCCGCCGGTGCCCGCGCCTCCGGGAATCTCACTGCCCTGGTTCCCCGCGCTGCCCATGTTCCCGCCGATCTTCGGCGGCCCGTCGACTCCCAGCGGCCCCAACGGCGGCACTGGGCCCAACAGCGGTACCGGCCCCAACGGCGGCAGTGGCAACGATGCCGGCGCCGGCGCCTACCTCCAGCCGGGCACCGGGGACGCCCTCGTACCCGACGTCCGCGGCTCCAGCACCGTGGCGGGCAACGCCGTCCAGGCCTACGAGCCGAACGGCACCGATGCGCAGAAGTGGGTGTTCTGGGACCGCGGCAACGGGAACTGGTCGATCGAGACCCGGCTCACCTACAACCGCGCCTCCGCCGCCGAGCGCATGCTGCTGGCCCACGACACCGGCCGGCACGAGAGCGTGCTCGCACCGGCCGCCGCGGACGGGCAGCCCGGCCAGCTGTGGCAGTTCAAGGACGCCGGGGGCGGCTGGACGAACGTCGTCAGCGCGGCCGGCGGCTGCCTGACCCAGCGCGGCGCGCACGAGGTACTGGCCGTCCGCGACTGCGACGGCAGCGCGCAGCAGAAGTGGAAGCTCTCCGGCACCGTGCCGACGGCCGGGGGCGGCAACGGCAACAACGGCGGCAGCACGGGCGGTGGCAACACGGGCGGTGGCAGCACCGGCGGCCAGCCGCCGCTGGGCGCCGGTGGTACGCAGCCCGCGCACAACCGGACGGTGGTGCTGCAGTCGGGCAACGGCGGCCTGCTCGCGGACCTCGACGGCGCCAACACCGCCGCCGGGACGCGCATCAAGGCGCAGGGCCGCAACGGCAACGACGCGCAGAAGTGGACGCTGTGGCAGAAGCCGGACAGCCAGTGGCTGATCGAGACGAAGCTCGGCGGCGGCATGGTGATGGACCACAACCCCACCACCCACCGCACGCACCTCATCGGTGCGCAGGAGGGCAACGCCAACCAGCTGTGGCGGTTCGCCGACGCCGGGGGCGGCTGGTTCACGGTCGTCAGCGCCGCCGGCAACGGCTGCCTCACGGCGGCGGCCGACGGTGCGGAGCTGGCGATCCTCGGCTGTGACGGCACCAACGCCCAGAAGTGGCGCCTGACCGAGGCCGTCGACAACCCGTCGACCGGCGGCGGCAACGGTGGTACCGGTGGCAACAGCGGTGGCAGTGGTGGTGGCAGTGGTGGTGGCGGGAACTCCGGCGACGCGGCCGCGGTGCCGGTCTACTCGGCGCTGCCGTCCAAGTGCCTGGACGTCACCGCCGGCAACACCGCGAACAACACCCCGATCGACCTCTACGACTGCAACAACACCGCCTCCCAGCAGTGGACCCCGACCGCGACCAGCGGCGGGCTCGTCCTGAAGGCGTTCGGCAAGTGCCTGGACGTCGCCGCCGGCAACACCGCCGGCGGCACCCGGGTGGGCCTGTACGACTGCAACGCCAGCGCGGCGCAGAACTGGCGCCAGGGCGCGGACTCCTCCCTGGTCAACCCGAACTCGGGCAAGTGCCTCGACGTCGTGGCGGGCAACTCCGCGAACGGCACCGCACTGCAGATCTGGGACTGCAACGCCAGCGACGCGCAGCGCTGGGGCCTGGGCACCGTCCCGCCGCGCGCCCCGCAGCAGCCCGCGCAGCAGCCCGGCACCACCCCGGTGGTGAGCCCCGGCGTCGGTTCGTCGCAGGTCGCCACCCTGCGCTCGGCGAACAACACCATGGTCGCGGACCTCGACGGCGCGAACACCGCCTCCGGCACCTCGATCAAGGCGCTCGGCGCGAACGGCAACAACGCGCAGCGCTGGGCGTTCTGGCCCACCGCGAACGGGCGCTGGATCATCGAGACGCTGCTGACCGACGGCAAGGCCGCGGCCGGCCAGGGCATGGTCATGGACCACGACCCGGGCACCCACCGCGCCCACCTGATCCGGACGATGGACGGCAACGCCAACCAGCACTGGGCGTTCCACGACGCCGGAGGCGGCTGGTTCTGGATCACCAGCGACGCCGACAACGGCTGCCTGACCGCCAACAACGCCGGTGAGCAGCTGGGCATCTGGGCCTGCGACGGCTCGGACCGCCAGCGCTGGCGGCTCGACAACATCCAGAACGGACCCACCCCTGGCGGCGGCTCCAGCGGAGGCGGCGGCGGTGGGAACACCGGCGGCTCGTCCGGCGGCGGCGGGAACGCCGGCGGGAACAACGGCGGCTCGACGGGCGGAGGTTCGACCGGCGGCGGGAACGCCGGCAGCGGGGGAACCCCGCAGGCGCCCGGGGGCAGCGGGGTTCGCCACGGCGTCACCACCGTCCTGCGCTCCGGCAACAGCGGCCTGGTCGCGGACCTCGACGGCGCCAACACCGCCGGCGGCACCCGGATCAAGGCGCAGGGCCGCAACGGCAGCGCCGCACAGCAGTGGATGCTGTGGCAGAAGCCCAACAACCAGTGGCTGATCGAGACGAAGTTCGCCGGGGCGATGGTGATGGACCACAACCCCAGCACCCACCGCACCCACCTCACCAGCGCCCAGGAGGGCAACGCCAACCAGCTCTGGCGCTTCCAGGAGAGCCAGAACCTGCCCGGCTGGTACCGGATCGTCTCCGCGGCCGACAACGGCTGCCTCACCGCCGTCAACGGCAACGAGGACCTCGCCGTCTGGGCCTGCACCTCCTCCACCGCCCAGTGGTGGGAGCTCGACGACTCGACGTTCACCGGAGGCGGCGGGAACACCGGCGGCGGTGGTACCGGCGGAGGCGGAGGCGGGAACCCCGGAGGCGGGAACCCCGGAGGCGGAGGCGGAAGGGACCCGCGCTTCCCGGACGGCATGCAGCTCCCCCCGGTCTGCAACGGGCGGCAGTCCTCCGGTTCGTGGATGTGGCACGGGGACACCCTGTGCCCGGGGCAGAGCCTGGAGTCCAGGGCGGCGGAGCAATCCACCCGGCTCGTCATGCAGCAGGACGGCAACCTCGTCGCCTACTACACGCAGGGCGACGCCATCGGCGACCACACCTGGGCCGTATGGGAGTCGAAGACCGTGGGCTGCGGGGCCAAGGCCGTCATGCAGGACGACGGGAACCTCGTCGTCACCGCCGCCGACGGGCGGGTCTGCTGGGCATCGGGAACCAATGGCCGCAACGGCGCCTGGCTGATGGTCAGCCCCTTGGGTGACATCCAGATCCTGCAGGCCGGCGACGCCACCGGCGCCGCCATCGACGGGGCCCGCGCGGTGGCCGCCGCAGGGAAGGGCGACTTCCTGGAGGCCTTCATCTACGCGCTGCAGGCGATCATCAAGGGCGTCCCGAAGGTGCAGTGGCAGACGAACACCGGACACCCGCGCCTGGTGCCGCCCAAGTGCGTCGTGACAGGAGGCCGGGTCATCCCCTGCACCTGACCTTCCTCCCACGGGTGGCCCGCGTGCGCGCGGCACCCGCCGGGTGCGTCCGGACTCGCCGGCCTCTCGGAAGCCGGCCCGGTGGCCTCCACCCCGCTCTCGGGGTGGAGGCCACCGCCGTGTGCCCATCGCCACGTGACCACCGCCATGTGCCCGCCATGTGCCCGCCGTGTGCCCATCGCCGACGGCCTCGCCGGCCCGCTCCCGGAGGGGGCATGGCCAGGGGCGCGATTCAGCGGACCGGGGCGGCCCGCAGGGGGAAGTGGCAGGCGGCCAGGTGGTCGTCGGGGCCGAAGGCGGTCAAATGTGGCTCGACCTCCGCGCAGATCTGCTGCGCCGCCGCGCAGCGGGTGCGGAAGCGGCAGCCGGACGGCGGGTCGATCGCGGACGGGAGCTCCCCGGCGACGCCCCGGCTGCTCTTGGCCTTCTCCACCACCGGGTCGGCCACGGGGATGGTGTCCAGCAGGCCGCGGGTGTAGTGGTGCACCGGCCGGGCGTACACCGACGGCGCGGGGCCGATCTCCACCAGCTTGCCCAGGTACATCACGCCGATCCGGTCGGACAGGTACCGGACCACGGACAGGTCGTGCGAGATGAACAGGTACGACAGTCCGAGTTCGCCCTGAAGGTCGCTCATCAGGTTGAGCACCTGCGACTGGATCGACACGTCCAGGGCCGAGACGGGCTCGTCCGCGACGATGAGCTTGGGGCGCAGGGCCAGCGCGCGGGCCAGTCCGATGCGCTGGCGCTGGCCGCCGGAGAACTCGTGCGGGTAGCGGTCCAGGGCGGTGAGCGGCAGGCCGACCAGGTCGAAGATCTCCCTGATCCGCCGGTCGCGCTCGGCCTGGCCGTCGACCCGGTGGATGTCCAGCGGCTCGCGCATGATCGAGTGGACGGGCATCCGCGGGTTCATCGCCGCGTAGGAGTCCTGGAACATCAGCTGGACGTCCCGGCGCAGTCGGCGGCGCTCGGCCCGTGGCGCCAGGGCCAGGTCCCGGCCCTCGAACAGCAGGCTGCCGCTGGTGGGCCGCTCCAGGCCGACGATGAGCTTGCCGACGGTGGTCTTGCCGCAGCCGGACTCGCCGACCAGGCCGAGTGTCTCCCCCCGGCGGACCGTCAGGGAGATGTCGGCCACGGCGCTGACCGCGCCCACGGCCCGGCGCAGGATCAGGCCGCTGGTGACCGCGTACTGCTTGACCAGGTTCTCGATGCGCAGCAGCGGCTCGGCCGGCGCCTCCTCGGGCACCGCAGCGGCCCGCACCTCCGGGGCCCGTACGGCCGTCGCCGGGGAAGGTGCCACGGCCGCCGGGCGGCCGCCCTGCTCGGCCTCGCCGACCGGGAAGTAGCACGCGTAGCGGTGGTCCGGGGCGTCCCCGGACAGCGGCGGCTCCTGCGTGTGGCACTGCTCGGTGGCGTAGCGGCAGCGTGCGGCGAACCGGCAGCCGGGCGGCGGGGTGGTCAGGTCCGGCGGCAGGCCGGGGATCGAGTAGAGCCGGCCGCCGGACTCGGCGAAACGTTCCGGCAGCGATTCGAAGAGTGCCTCGGTGTACGGGTGGCGGGGGTGGGTGTAGAGCTCCTCGGTGCCGGTGGTCTCGACGACCTTCCCGGCGTACATGACGGCGATCCGGTCGGCCCGTCCGGCGATGACGCCGAGGTCGTGGGTGACCAGGATGACGGCCATGCCGAGCTGCTGCTTGAGGTGGTCGATGAGTTCGAGGATCTGCTTCTGGACGGTGACGTCGAGGGCGGTGGTCGGCTCGTCGGCGATGAGCAGTTTGGGCTCGTTGGCCAGGGCCATGGCGATCATGGCCCGTTGGCGCATCCCGCCGGACAGTTCGTGCGGGTAGACCAGGGCCCGCCGGGCCGGGCTGGGCATCCCCACCAGGGACAGCACCTCGACGGCGCGCTCGTGCGCCTCCTTCCGGGAGGCCCGGCGGTGGATGCGCACGGACTCGGAGATCTGCCGGCCGATGGTCATCGTCGGGTTGAGCGAGGTGGTCGGGTCCTGGAAGATCATCCCGATGTCGTTGCCGCGCACCCGGTCCATCTTCTCGGGGCCGAGCGCGAGCAGGTCGCGGCCGTCGAGCAGGACCCGGCCGTCGACGACGCTGCCGCCGTTGGGCAGCAGCTGCATGATCGACATGGCGGTCATGGTCTTGCCGCAGCCCGACTCGCCGACGATGCCGAGGGTCTCGCCCACGTCCACCGCGAGGTCGACGCCGTCCAGGGCGTGCACCACCGAGCGCTTCAGCCGGATCTCGGTGCGCAGGCCGGTCACTTCGAGGAGCGCCACTGCTGATCCTCCGTCGGGTTCACCGCTTCTGCAGCCGGGTTTCGAAGGCGTCGCGCAGGGCGTCGCCGATCACGTTGAAGCACAGGATGACCAGGATGATCACGGCGGCGGGCGGATAGATCATCCACCAGCAGCCCTGGCCGGCGAAGGTGGTGCCGACGTCGAGCATGCCGCCCAGGTCGTTGTTGGGGGCCTGGAGGCCCAGGCCGATGTAGCTGAGCGTGGACAGGGCGAAGACCGCGTCGGCGATCGAGAACGTGGTGTTGACGATCGTCGTCCCGATGGTGTTGGGCAGGATGTGCTTCAGCACGATCCGTCGGCCGCCCGCGCCCATCATCCGGGACGCGGCCACGTACTCGCGGACCTTGATCGCCAGGGCCTCGCCGCGGACCAGGCGGGTGATGCCGAACCAGGAGGTCAGGCCGACCTCCAGGATCAGCATGGTCTTGCTCTTCCCGTAGACGCTGCTGAGGTAGATCAGCAGGAAGATCAGCGGGAAGGACATGAAGGAGTCGATCACCCGCATCATCAACGCGTCGATCCAGCCGCCCAGGTAGCCCGCGACCGCGCCGTACAGCGCGCCGAGGACGGCGGCGATCAGACCGGCGGCGAGGCCGATCTCCAGGCTGGTCTGCCCGCCGACCATCACCTTGCCGAGCTCGTCGATGCCGTCGTTGTCCGTGCCGAGCGGGTGCCCGGCGCCCGGCGGCAGGGTGACGGCGGAGAGGTTCACCACCGAGGTGTCGGCGTGGTAGAACAGCGGGCCGAGGAAGCAGAAGGCGATGATCGCGACCAGGACGACGACGGCGACCAGGGCCAGCCTGTTCTCGGCGAAGACCTCCGCGCCGCGCCGGAGCATCGAGCGGGGCCGCCCGGCCGGCTCCCCGCCCGGGGCGGAGGCGGGCCGACCTTCCCTCGAATCGTGTGTCAGGGCCATCAGGTGAGCCTCACTCGTGGGTCCAGCACGGCGTAGCCGAGGTCGGCCAGCAGCGAGCCGACCACGGTGGTCACCGCGGTGAGCAGGGTGGCCGCCAAGGTGATGCCGTAGTCGTTCTGCAGCGCGGCACGGGTGGTCAGCAGGCCGATGCCCTGGATGTTGAAGACGTACTCGACGATCAGCGCGCCGCCGACCAGCGCGGGCAACGAGAGGCCGACCAGGGTGACCATCGGGATCAGGGCGTTGCGCAGCACGTGGCCGTACAGGGTGCGGCGCCGGGAGGCGCCCTTGGCCTGGGCGGACCGTACGTAGTCCTGGGTGATCTGGTCCAGCACCCCGGAGCGCATGTAGCGGCTGTAGCCGGCCACGGTGGTGACGGTCAGGGTCAGGACGGGCAGGCAGACGGCCCCGGGGTGGGTCAGCGCGTCGCCGAAGGTGGCCACCTGGTCCTGCACCGAGACCCAGTGCAGGTCGTCCTCGAACCACTGCTGGATCAGGAAGCCGATGAAGAACGTCGGCACGCCGTAGGCGACGAAGGAGAACACCGTGAAGGCGTGGTCCAGCACGCTGTTGCGGCGGGTGGCCTGGAGCAGGCCCGCCGGCACCGCGATCAGCAGCGCGAGCAGCAGCGAGGCGCCGACGATGTAGGCGGAGGCGCCGAGGGCGTTGAACAGCAGGTCGGAGATCGGGCGCTGCTGGATGTAGTCGAAGCCCAGGTTGCCGTGCAGCAGGCCGTCCAGCCAGGTCCAGTACTGCACGTAGACGGGGCGGTCCAGACCCATCTGCTGGGTCAGGTGGGCGATGTTGGCCGGGGTGGCGTGGGAGCCGAGGATCGCCCGGACCGGGCCGCCCGGCATGAGCTGCATCAGGCCGAAGGAGATGACGGTGACCATCAGCACCGTCAGGAGGGCCTGGAACAGCCGTCGGATCAGGTAGGCCGTCACCGCCGCCCCCCGAGGGGAGCGGCGGCGACGCCGTTACGGATGGCCGTCATTTCGTGTAGTACCAGTACTCCGGCTCGTAGCCCTGGAAGGGGTCACCGGCGTCGAGGTGCAGCTTCTTGGTGACCTCGCTGATCGCGAGCGTGTTGGGGGTGTAGATGACCGGCTGGACGCCCGCGATGTAGTCCTCGTAGGCGTACAGGTCGTTGACGTCGCTGCCGGTCGTGGTCTTGACGATCAGCTGGTCCAACTTCGGGTCGGAGAAGCTCCAGACGTTCGGCCCGGCTCCGGTGGCGAACAGCGCGTCGCCGGTCGGGTAGTAGTCGGGGGCGTAGACCCAGCCGCCGTAGAGCAGACCCTGCCACTGGCAGCCGGCCGGCTGGGCGGCGCTGCAGGCCACGCCCTCGTTGCCGATGGTGTTCTGGGTCTGGCTGACCATGGTGATGCCGATGCCCGCCTTGGCCGCGTCCGAGCGCATGTCCGCCGCCATGGTGTCCAGCGCGGCCTGGCCGGAGGGGTAGTCGAGCGTGAACGCGGCCTTGGTGCCCGCCGCGATGCCGGCGCCGCACTGGTTCGGGCCGGTGCCCGGGTCGGTGCAGGTGGCCGGGACGCTGTCGGTGTTCCAGCCGTGGCTGCTCAGCAGCTGTTTCGCGGCCGCCGGGTCGTAGGTGGCGCGCTCGGACTGGCTCTTGGGGGAGAGCGGGTTGCCGGCCGGGAGGCTGGGCACGGCGCCGGTGCTCGGGTAGCCCCAGCCCTTCCAGATGCCGTTGATGATGCCCTGCTGGTCGACGGTGTCCTGGACGGCCTTGGTGAAGTAGGGCTGCTTGAACAGCGGCCCTACGGCCGGGTTGGCGAAGTTGATCTGGTAGTACGAGATCTCGTCCAGGTAGGTCGGGGCCGGGATGTAGTAGCCCGCGCTGCTCAACGGGTTGCCCGCGTCCGGGTTCTTGGCGTTGAAGGTCGGGGAGTTCTCGGCCGGCAGGTAGCCGACGTCGATGGCGTTGGCGCCGCCGCTGCCGGCCTTCAGGTCCGCGTACTCGGTGGTGGCCGAGGTGTAGGGGACGAAGTCCACCTCGTCGAGGTGCGGCTTCTGCGGACCCGAGTAGGCGGTGTTCGGCACGATCCCGTACGCGCCGGAGGTGCCGTTGTAGTTCTTGAGCTTCCACGGGCCGTCGACCACCGACCACAGTGGGCTGCCCGCGAAGTCGCCGCCCTTGGTCGACTGCGCGCTGAGGTAGGCGTAGTCGGCCGCGCAGTCCTTCGCGGCGGCGTCCGAGCCGAACGCGTCGCTCGCGCAACTGCCCTTCTGCCCCTGGCCGGTGAGGTCCCAGGCGAGCGGCATCGGGGTGATCTGGCTGAGCTCGTCGTCGGTGAACCAGGTCTGGTTGACCGGGGTGTTGAGGGTCAGCGTCAGGGTCTGTCCCGAGGCGGTCGCCGAAGCCACGTTGTCCGGGAAGTACTTGGCGCCGATCGCCGGGTTCGGCGGGGTGTAGTAGCCGCTGTTGGACGACTCGGCCTTGGCCATGTTGATCCAGAACAGCACGTCCTGGGCGTTGACGTCCTCACCGTTGGACCACTTCCACGGCTTGACCTGGACGGTGACGGTCGTGCCGTCCGCGCTCCAGGTGGGCGCCTCGCCGAGGGACACCTCCGGGTCGAGGGTGACCTTGTCGTTCAGGCCCCAGTAGTACAGGGGGCGGTAGAACAGCTCCTGGAACTGACTGGTGTTCACCGTGCTGACCTGGGCCGGGGAGTCGAACGGCCAGATGGCGTCCGGGAAGGTGGAGGGCGCCTCGGCGACCCGCACCACACCCCCCTGCACCGCCGCTCCGGCCGGCCCCGGGTTGCCGCTGCCGCCGCCCCCACCACCGCCGCCACTGCAGGCCGCGGCGGTTGCCACGACCGTGACCAGCGCCACCACCTGCGCGAATCTGCGCGCTCCTGCGGACTTCGTCATCCTTGACTTGCCCCTCTCCCCCACGTGAACACCACGAGTTCTTTCCTTGCGCGACCTGACGGTTCGCCGACGCGGCATGGCGATGCCGTGGCCGGGCGAGGTGAGCGGCTTTCCCGACGGCGGGAAGGCACCGGCGTCCGTGGGCTTCAGCCGCTTGCTGCGTGCTGGCCCTGCCCCGTCCGGTGCTATTAGTTAGACCGATTTTTCGAACAGAGAGAAGCCTTGGGGACGACTCGTGTTCGTCAAGTTTCCATCAAGGAAAGGATCTTGATGCTGCGTCGCGTGGTTCCGGCGGGGGGACCGGCCGGAGTTCTTACCTGCCTTTGCCGTCGCTCTGCCGAACCGCTGACCGGCACCCGGCAGGGTCGTGCCCACACCGACCGCAGGACGTACGGAGGGCACCACGATGACGACGAGCACGGCGACGAGCACGGCGGCAGAGACGACCGGCAGGGCGACGGACGCGACCGCGAGCCGGGCGAAGGAGCCGGCCCGCCGGGGCGGGCTGGCCGCCGCCGCGCTGGCGGTGCTGGCCGCAGTGCTGCCGGTCACCACCGCCTCGCCCGCGCAGGCCGCCCCCACCGGGGCGGCGGGCCGGCCCGCGTGGTGCCCGACCGTCCCCGGGCACCAGGTCGACTGCACGACCATGCGCCGCCCGCTGGTGGCGGACGAGCCGCGCCTGGGCGGCATCGGCGTGAGCTACGCGGTGGTGCGCCACAGCCGCCCCGGCCCGGCCCGGGGCACCATCGCGCTCAACCCCGGCGGCCCCGGCGAGACCCTCATCGACCGCGCCGACCAGATGGCCGGGGCACTGCAGGGGGTGCTGGACGACTACGACCTGCTCCTGCTGGACCCGCGCGGCACCGGCCGCTCCGGCCGACTGCCCTGCGACGTCACCGAGGCCGACTACCGCTTCGCCCCGCGCCCCGCCCAGCGCGAGCTCGTCGCCGACTGCGCCGAGGAACTCGGCCCGCGCGCCCGCGGCTACACCAGCGCCGCCACCGCCGACGACCTCGATGCCGCCCGCGCGCGCCTGGGCGCCCCGAAGCTGGTCCTGTACGGCCTGTCGTACGGCACCTACCTGATGCCGGTCTACGCCGACCGCCACCCCCAGCGGGTCGAGTCGATGGTGCTGTCCGGCGCCTACCCGCTCGCCTTCGACTCCCTGGCCCGGCCCGGCGCCCGGCAGGTCTCCCTGACGCTGCGCCGGATCTGCGAGCGCAGCGGGGCCTGCGACCCGGAAGGCGCCGTCCGCGACCTCACCGCCGCCGCCGAGCGGCTGCGCACCCGCCCGCTGGTGCTGACCGCCTCCCTCGGCGGCAGGCCGCGCACCGTGGTCTTCAGCGAGGACAAGCTCGCCGACCTGATGTACGAGCCCGCCACCCGAGGCATCGGCCTGCACCCCGAGGAGCCCGGTCTGCTCGGCGCGCTGCCGGCCGCCCTGCACGCCCTCACCACGGGCGACGAGGGGCCGCTGACCGCCCTGGTGCGCGCCGAGGTCGAGCACACCGGCACCGAGGACCAGGCCTCCTTCCTGGCCGTCACCTGCAACGACTACGCCCGCGCCTGGGACCCGGACGCCCCGCCCGCCGAGCGCCGCCGCCAGTACCGGGCCGCGCTGGCCGCCGCCGACCCGGCCGACTTCGGGGCGTTCAGCGTCAAGGGCTGGACCGAGGGGCAGACCGACGGCGGCGACAACTGCCTGTCCTGGCCGCGCCGCGGCACCGCCGACCCGCAGCCGACCGACCTGGAGAACGTGCCCGACGTGCCCGTCCTGGTGCTCTCCGGGGACCTCGACACCAACACCCCCGAGGCCAACTCCCGTCTTTCCGCCGCCCAGTTCCGCCGCAGCGCCTTCGTCTCGGTGCCCAACAGCGGGCACATCCCGGAGATGGAGTCCACCGGCTGCGCGGTGGGCATCTCCACCCACTTCATCCGCACCGGCGCGGTCGGCGACACCTCCTGCCTCACGCACATCCCCCCGGTCCCCGTCGTCCCGGTCCCCCGCTGACCCGCCGACCCACTGACCGGCCGCCCGACCCGCCGACCGACCGCCCCCGACCGGCATGACCACGCCCGCCACCAGTGAAGATGACACCATGACAGATCCCACCGCCGCCCGGCGCACCGTCCTGGTCGTCGAGGACGACCCCGGCGTCCGCAACACCCTCGACCACCTGCTGCGCTTCGAGGGCTACCGGGTACTCACCACCGCCGACGGACAGGAGGCCCTGGAGCTCCTGGAGCACCGGCGCCCCGACCTCGCCGTGGTGGACGTGGTCATGCCCCGCCTCGACGGCCTCGCGCTGTGCCGGATGCTGCGCCGGCGCGGCGACCGCCTGCCCGTCCTGGTCCTCACCGCCCGCCACCAGCTCGGCGACCGGGTCGCCGGGCTCGACGCCGGCGCCGACGACTACCTGGCCAAGCCCTTCGCCACCGAGGAACTCCTGGCCCGCATACGCGCCCTGCTCCGCCGCACCGAGCCGCTCGGCGGCGAGAGCGCCGAACTCGGCCTCGACGACCTCGCCCTGGACCCCGGCGCCCGCCAGGCCCACCGCAGCGGGCGCCGGCTCGACCTGACCAAGACCGAGTTCGACCTGCTGGAACTGCTCCTGCGCAACCAGGGCACCGTCCTGACCCGCCACCAGATCTACGAACGCATCTGGGGCTACGACTTCGACACCGACTCGCGCTCGCTCGACGTCTACATCGGCTACCTGCGCCGCAAGACCGAGGACGGCGGCGCGCCCCGGCTGATCCACACCGTGCGCAACGTCGGCTACACCGCCAGGACCGCCTGATGCTGCGCACCAGGATCGGCCTCGTGGTCCTCGCCTCCGTCCTGCTGGCCATCGCCGTGCCCGTCACCGCCGCCTACCGCGGCGTCAGCACCCTGGTCGCCGACCAGCTCGACCGGAGCCTGGAGGACCGGGCCCACACCGTGCTCGCCGCCCTGGACCTCGACCGCCCCCCGCCCGCACGGCCCGACACCGTCGAACAGCTGCTGCTGCCCGACGGCACCACCCGGCCGCTGGGGGCCCCGGGCGGCCCGGCGCTGCCGGTCTCGGACCGGGCCCGGGAGGTGGCCCGTACCGCACAGGGCGCTCACCAGGAGGACGCCACCGTCGACGGCACCCCCTACGGCATCCTCACCAAGGCCCGCCCCGACGGGCAGGGCGCGGTGATGGTCGGCCAGACCTACGCCGGGGCGCAGACCGTCGACGACGCGTTCCTGCGCCGCATCACCTGGACCAGCGCCGCGGCCGCGGCCGCCTCCGCACTGCTCAGCTGGCTCGTCCTCGGCCGGATCCTGCGCCCGGTGCGGCGCCTGGCCCGCGCCGCCGAACACATCACCACCACCCGCGACCTGGCCACCCCGCTGCCCGCCGCCGGACGCGACGAGGTCGGCCGCCTCACCCGCGCCTTCGAGGCGATGGTCGGCGCCCTGCGCCGCTCCCGCGACCAGCAGCAGCGCCTGGTCCAGGACGCCAGCCACGAGCTGCGCACCCCGCTGACCTCGGTACGCGGCTGCGCCGAACTCCTCCAGCGCGCCCGCGGCCGGCTCGCCCCCGCGGACGAGGAGCAGATCCTCGCCACCCTGGTCACCGAAACCGTCGCACTCGACGAACTCGTCCGCGAGCTGGTCGAGTTGGCCACCGACCAGCAGACCGTGGAGGACCCGGAGCCGGTGGACCTGACGGCCGCCGCCGAGGACAGCGCCCGGCGCTTCCGGCGCCGCACCGGCCGCGAGATCACCGTCACCGCCGAACGGCCCGTGCCGGTGCAGGCCCGCCCGCGCGCGCTGCAGCGCTGCGTGGACAACCTGGTCGGCAACGCCGTCAAGTTCAGCCCGGACGGCACCCCGGTGGAGGTCCACGTCACCGGCACCCGCCTCGCCGTGCGCGACCACGGGCCCGGCATCGCCCCCGGCGACCGGCAGGCCGTCTTCGAGCGCTTCCACCGCGCCGCCGCCACCCAGTCCACCCCGGGCTCGGGGCTGGGCCTGGCCATCGTCCATGACCTCGTCGCCGCCGACCACGGCACCGTCTTCGCCACCGCCGCCCCCTCCGGCGGCGCCGAGGTCGGCTTCCACCTGCCGCCCGCACCGGAGGGCTGACGGCCCGCCCGGAGGCCAGGACAGCGGGTCGGTGATCGGCGAGCCCCGGCTTGGTGATCTGCGGGCCCGGCTGAACGGCGTGGCCCCACGCGGGCGGGTCGGCGCGTCAGTCGGGCCGTTCGGCGTCGCGGGCGCAGCGGAAGCCGGCGTGGCCGCTGGAGCTGTCGGGGGTGTTGGAGCTGCGGGCGGCGACGCGGTAGCGGTTGCAGTAGGACTTGTGGCACAGGTGGGAGCCGCCGCGGATGACCTTGGCGGTTCCGGTGGCGGGGCCGGTGGGGTTGGCCAAGGTCGGGGATGCGGGGTGGTCGGTGGTCCACCAGTCGGCGCACCACTCCCACACGTTGCCGGACATGTTGTACAGGCCGAAGCCGTTCGGTGCGAAGGAGCCGGCGGGGGCGGTGGCGCGGTGGCCGTCCGCGGCCGTGTTCTTCGCCGGGAAGGTGCCGCGCCAGATGTTGCAGCGGTGGGTGCCGTCGGGATCGAGTTCGTCGCCCCACGGGTAGCGGGCCTGTTCGAGTCCGCCGCGGGCCGCGTACTCCCACTCCGCTTCGGTGGGCAGGCGCTTGCCGGCCCAGGAGGCGTAGGCGTGCGCGTCGTTCCAGGAGACGTGGACGACGGGGTGGTCGCCGCGGTCGGCGACCGTGCTGCCCGCGCCCTCGGGCCGGTCCCAGGCGGCTCCGGTGACCGCGCACCACCAGGGGGTCCGCTCCACCCGCGCGGCGGTGCGCCGCACGGCGGCCGGGAGGAAGCCGGCGAAGACGTAGGACCAGCCCAGGCGTTCGGCGTCGGTACGGTAGCCGGTGTCGGCGGCGAACGCGGTGAACTGCTCGTTGGTGACGGCGCGGGCGTCGATGAGGAACGGGTCCAGCCGGACCTGCCGCACGGGTCCTTCGCCGTCGTCGGGGAAGCCTTCGGAGTCGTCGGTGCCCATCAGGAACTCGCCGCCGGGCAGGAGGACCATGCCGTCCGCGGGCCCGGCGGGACGCGGGGCCGCGAGGCGGAGCGGGCGGATCGCGCCGGGGCCTCGCGAGGGCGTGCAGCAGGGCGCCGAGGGCAGGTTCACAGGTTCCTCCGGGAGTGGGTTCAGCCGGGACTGGGTTCAGCCGGCCGTGCAAGGCGGGCCGGGGTCAGGCCAGGGCCGCCTGGCGCCTGAGGTCGAGCTCCCGCTGCACCCGCTCCACGTCTTTCGCGTAGGGCAGGTGGAGGAGCGTCAGGAAGGCGCCGTTGACGAGCATGAGGACCACCAGGACCGCCAGGAACACCGGGCGGAGTCCGACCGCCTGGCCGAGGAAACCGGCGCCCAGGCCGAAGGCGGCCCACGCGAGGGCTTCGAAGACCGAGACGTAGATCGTGAAGGCGGTGGCCCGCAGCTCGGGCGGGGTGACCGCCATGACCATCGGCCGGTTGAGGCTGGGATTGACGCCCTGGGCGACACCCATCAGGCAGAAGAGGAGGGCGTAGGCGCCGATGCCGCGGTAGTGGACCTGGGTGCCCAGGAAGGCGAGGACGGCGAAGGCGACCTGGGCGCCCTGGAGCGCGCCGGGAAGCCCGTGGCGGGGGCTGCGGCGGGTGGCCCAGTCGGCGAGGAAGCCGCCCAGCAGGGTGCCCAGCAGGTATCCGATGCCCAGCGGCATCAGGACGACGGCGGCTCGCTGGGTGGTGAAGCCGAACACGTCCACCAGGTAGACGACGGCGAACGAGGAGAGCAGCAGGTGTCCCGAGAGCAGCCGCGACACCAGGAGGATCGCGAAGCTGGGGATCTTGAACAGCGAGACGACGGTGGCCAGGTCGACCTTCGTCCGGGACTCGCGGGCGGCCCGGTCGAGGTCGGCGAGTTGCCGCTCGGCCGCGCCGCGGCCGGGGTCGCGGAAGCAGAGCAGCAGCACCACGCCGAAGAGGATGTTCAGGACGCCGACGCCCCACAGCCCCCAGCGCCAGCCGTCGCGGACTCCCGCCAGCTGCCCGATGAGCGGGCCGAGCACCGAACCGGCCAGTGCGAGCGCACCGTAGAGGGCACCGACGGCGCGGCCGCGCGACGCCGGGTCGAACAGGTCGCCGATGATCTCGGAGACCAGCGGCTGGGCGGCCGCGTAGCCGGCCGCGAGGACCGTGACGAAGACCAGCAGCTCGGTGAAGTTCCTGGAGAAGCCGGCGGCCACGCCCCACACCCCCCACAGGCCGGTGGACAGGACCAGGACGCTCTTGCGCGACCAGCGGCGTGCCGCCCACACCCACAGGGGGGCCGCGAGCACGCCGATCAGCTTGCCGGCGGCGGTCAGGACGCCGAGCGAGCCGAGGGTGAGGCCCAGCGCGTTCCTGATGACCGGGAACAGGCCGGTGACCAGGCCGGCCTCGGTGCCGTCGACCAGCATGGCGCCGCCGAGGACCGAGAGCTGGGCCCACCGGCCTCTGACCGGGGGCGGGCCGGTCCTCGTGGCGGGCCCGGAGGTGCCCTCGATAAGGTCGGACATGCGCGACTCCGCTCTTCGCATCGTTCGTCACAGGGGCAGTGCGGGGGAAAGGGGGCGTGCTCGCCGGTGACGGGGCTGCAACCCCGTCACCGGTACCTCGTGCGCCGGCTGGGTCGTGCGCCGGCTGGGTCGTGCGCCGGCTGGGTCGTGCGCCAGCGGGTCAGAGAGCGGCGAGCTCCTCGGCCACCCGGCGCAGGGCCGACACGTCGGTGAGGCCGCCGGCCAGGGCGGCGACGTCGATCAGCGGCGTCGGGCCGAGGAACTGCAGGAATTCGGAGTCGACGATGCCGGGCAGGTGCCTGCGCATCACCTCCACGGCGACCGGGTCGGAGATCAGGGCGAACACCGGGGTCCGCAGCGAGAAGCGTCCCGAGGGGTAGTCCTCCGGGCGGGGCAGCGGCTCGGCGGTCCGGTCGGCCTGCTCGCGCTGGGCACGGACCAGCAGGTGCTCCGCGCCGACCGGGCCCTCGGCGGGCAGGCCGAGGCGCTCGTACTGGCTCGGCGGCGCGTCGCCCGCGCGCATCAGCTCCACCAGCAGGGTCGCCATCCGCAGCTCGGCCGTGTCGTCGACGAGGGGGGTGCGCTGCTCGGGGTCGCCCTCCAGGTCGAACAGCAGGGTGCCGTGCTGGTACGGGTTGATGAAGGTGCGGCCGGGGACGCGCAGGGTGCGCACGCCCTTGGTGAAGGTGAACGGCTCCGCCAGCTGGAGGTTCGCCAGCTCGGCCGGGGAGAACCGTCCGCGCATGTGGGTGGGCATCAGCGTGTGCTCCAGCAGCGGCGCGTTGTGCGCCGTGGCGGGGGCGCGCATGTAGACGTACCGGCCGTCGGTGACGTTGACGTGGCCGCCGTGGATTCCGAACAGGGCCGCTTCCCGCACCGGGGTGTCCTCGGCCACCGGCAGCGGGTGGCCCTGCACGTCCGCGGGGCGCTCGATGCCGAAGTACTCCAGCAGCGTCGGTGCGAGGTCGATCGTCTGCACCAGGGCCCGGCGCCGTTCCCCGGCCTTTCCGGCCCTCGGGTCCCACACGAACAGCGGCAGGTGGACCAGTTCGTTGTACCAGGGCTGGACGGTCTTGCCCCACCAGCCCTTCTCCCCCAGCAACAGGCCGTGGTCGGTGTTGACGATCAGCAGGGTGTCGTCCCACAGGTCCTGCTCGTCCATCAGGTCCAGCACCCGCCCGAGGGAGTGGTCGCACATCGACAGCAGCGCCGCGTACTCCAGCCTGGCGTGCTCGACCTGGCCTGGGGTCTCCACCACGCGCTTGTAGTCGGGCCAGTCGAAGTGCGGGCCCTCGTAGTCGTGCGGGTAGAGGTCCTTGAAGCGCTGGTGGCTGAAGAACGGCTCGTGCGGGTCGAAGGTCTCGATCTGCACGAACCACCGGTCCGCGTCCCGGTTGGTGCGGACGAACTCCAGGCCCGCGTCGAAGGTCAGCGTCTGCGGGTGGCGGTCCTCGGTCGCCAGGTGCGGGCGGTTCACCCAGTCCTGCCGGTAGGACTCGAACCGGAGCTTCTTCAGGTCCTCGGGGATCTCCGGGTCGGCCACCTGGCCCTTCCACGGGTCGCCCTCCTGGCCGCGGAAGAACTCCCAGGTGTTGTACCGGCCGTGGTAGGTGGCGCCGCCGTCCTCCCAGTAGTGCGGGTGGTCGCTGACCAGGTGGGTGTACACCCCGTTCTGCTTGAGGAGTTCGGGCATGGAGTCGTCGAACGGCTCCAGCGGGCCCCAGCTGCGGTGCAGGAAGTTGTACCGGCCGGTGTGGATCTCGCGGCGGGCCGGCATGCACGGCATCGACCCCGCGTAGGCGTGGTCGAAGGTGACGGACCGCTCGGCCAGCCGCGCGAAGTTCGGCGCGTGCGTCCAGTCCCCGCCGTAGGGCGGCAGCATGTGCCGGTTGAGGCTGTCGAACATCACCATGATCGCCTTCATGCGGCGCTCCCCTCTCCGGCCGGTGGCGTCTTGTGCCCCGGCTGCCACTGTTCGAGACGCCGGAGCATGCGCTCCAGCCAGGCCACCCACGCGTCCATCGCGCCGGCGCCGTACTGGTGCAGTTCCTCGTAGACCCCGCGGGCCAGTTCCTGGTCCAGCTCGGGCAGCGGGTCCTCGAAGCGGACCGTGCGGTCGCGGGGCCGGTTGCGGGCGATCTGCTCGCGCCGGTGGTCCAGTTCGGTGCGGATCAGCCGGATCGCGGCCTCGCGGTCCAGGACCGCGGCGAAGGCGAAGCGGGAGAGGAAGTCCGCGTCCTGGAACCGGCTGGGCGGCTCGTACGGGGAGCGCACCCACTCCATCAGTGCCTCCCGCCCCACCGGCGTGAGCCGGTACACCTTCGCGTCGGGACGCCCCTCGCGCGGATCGACCTCGAACGCCACCCAGCCGTCCGCCACCATCCGCCCCAACAGGCGGTAGATCTGGCTGTGGTGGGCCCGCGAACGGAGGAACTGGCCCTCCGTCTCGACCCACTTGCGCAGGTCGTACCCGCTGAACGGCCGGCCGGCCAGCAGGGCGAGCAGGACGTACTCGAACTGCATCGAGCCCCCTATGTGCGGAATCACTTATGTGCTCAGTGTTCTATCCGCGCCATGGGGGCCGTCAACGCGGCGGGTGGCGAATTATCCGACCGTTCACATGAGTTCACGGTGATTCACAGTGCGCAGCACCTGCGCTGCCGGCGGGGATGCCCGGCGCGGTCGCGATGGAACCGGCTCCTCCCGGGAAAACGGGCGCCCCGTGGCGGTTCGGGCGAACCCGGAACCGCCACGGGGCGGGCCATGCTTGTCGTCACCGGATCGGCACGGTCCCCGGCCTGCGTGTCCGGGGCGGCCGGGGACCGGCGCTCAGTTGAAGACCAGGACGTCGGTGCGCATCGGCAGCGGGCTGTTCCAGCCGATGTTGATCTTGAACGTCACCAGTCCGTTGCTCGGGGCGATGCTCGACACCTGGAAGGGCGCCGCACCGACGAACCGGTGCCCGTTCCCGTCGATCTCGGAGGCCGTGATGACGACCGTCGAGTCGATCCCGATGACGTTCCAGGCGATCTGGAGGTTGAACGTCCCGTTTCCCGGGGTCCACGTCCACCACCCCCGCCACACGGCGCCGACGTTGCCGCCGATCGCCGCGAGGCCCTGGTCCCGGTCGGCGGGCTGCGAACTGCTCGCGATCCGCGGCACCTCGATGGAGGAAGATTCGGCTGCGGCCATGACGGCTCCCCTCGCACCGGGAGAGCCCCCATGAGCCCCCCGAATACTTTGAGTGTCCGGCAATGTGCACAGCGTAACAATCACTCGTGCGAGTGAACCTCCGGCGCGCCTCCCCCGGGGCTTTCGTTACGGCCTCCGGTCGGGCGGTTCGATGGCGAGGGCGTGCCGGAAGATGTTGCACGGGTCCCAGTTGGCCTTGACCTGTTGCAGGCGAGGGTAGTTGTCCTTGTAGTAGAGGGTGTGCCACGGGGTGCCGGAGGTGTTCCACACCGGGTCGGCGAGGTCGGTGTCCGCATAGTTGATGTAGGAGCCGTCACTGACCTCGCCGGGGACGGGGACGCCTCCGGTGTCGCGGTACACCTCGCGGTAGAAGTCGCGGACCCAGGCCAGATGGGCCGCGTCGTCCGACTCGTCGGCCCAGACGGTGTAGTAGACGGCCTTCATGACCGAGTCGCGCTGGGCGACGGCGGTGGCGTAGGGGGGCACCGCGTTGACCTGGCCGCCGTAGCCGACGAGGAGCAGGCCGCACTCCGTACCGCCCGCGCCGTTCGTCAGATGCCGGTAGGCGGTGACGAGTTGGGTGTCGGTAAGGGAGCGGCGCAGGTAGCCGGCCTTGTCCTTGTAGCGCCGGGTGATCGAGTTGCCGGCCTCGCCCGTCCCCGGCCAGGTACTGGTGGGCAGCCAGGGCATGACGCCCCGGAGGGTGGCGGGTTCGGTGGCACCCACGTCGGCGGTCACCGCGCGCACGAAGTCGGTGAGCACCGCGTCGGAACCCGGAACGCCCGCGTCGATCTGCACGACCAGCTCAAGGGTGCCGGACTTGCGGTGTCCGGCAATGAGGACGGCGTACAGGTTCGCCGCGGGGGTGCCCGGCTCGCTGTTGCGCTCGTGCCACGTCCCGTAGTTGCGCAGCAGCGTGGTGAACGCCCGTTCCGTCATCTTCTCGTCCCAGCTCCAGGCGACCAGGCACCTCCGCAGCTCGCCCGGGGCGCGCGGCAAAAGCGCCGCGGGGTCGCCGTGGGAGCGGGTGCCAGGGCCGGAAGTTTCGGGGCCGGGGGTGCCAGGGCCAGGGGTGTCACGGGAGCGGAGCCAGTAGCGGGTGACGACGCCGAAGTTGCCACCCCCGCCGCCGGTGTGGGCCCACCACAGGTCGTGGTTCGGATCGTCCGGGTCCCGGGTGGCGACCACCGCCCGGACGGTCCCGTCCCGGTCGGCCACCACCACCTCCACGGCGTACAGGTAGTCCACGACCGAGCCGTAGGCGCGGGACAGCGGACCGTACCCGCCGCCGGCCAGATGCCCGCCCGCGCCCACCTCGGGGCAGCCGCCGGCCGGGATCGTCACACCCCAGCCCTTGAACAGGGTCCGGTACACGCGTCCGAGGGTCGCCCCCGGCTGCACCGCGAAGGCACCCATCGCGGGGTCGAAGCCGACGGCGTCCATCGGAGAGAGGTCCAGCAGGAGCTGCACCGCCGGGTCGCCGGTGAAGTTCTCGAAACAGTGGCCGCCGCTGCGCACGGCGATCCGGCGCCCGGAGCGGACGGCGTCGGCGACGGCCCGCACCACCTGCTCGGTGGAGCCGGCCAGGCGGATCTCCTCCGGCCGGCCGACGAAACGGTAGTTGTCGCCCCGCAGCAGGCTGTCGTAGCGGGAGTCATCGGGGCGGACCGTGACCGGCCCGAACGGCCGGCCCTCCGGCCCGCCCCCACCTCCCGCCGGACCCGGGCCCTGGTGGCCCGCCGCCTCGGCGGGCCCGACGGCCAGGCCGGCAACCGCACCGCCGGCCGCCACCGCGCCGGCCCGGGCGAGCAGGTGGCGACGCCCCAGCCGTTCGTCTGCCGACCCGTCCATCTCTTCCTCCGTTCACCACGACCATTCGTCAGCGCATGCTATCGGCGCCACGCCATCCAAATATGCTGACCGTAGCGATAATTGACGCAGAATCAGGAATGCCGATCATCGACACGCCCGACCCGCCCCCGGCGGACGTTCAGTGGGCGCCGCAGAAGACGGCGTCGAGGAACTTGTTGCCCGCCTCGTTCTGCGCCGTCTGCTCGGCGTCATCGCCCCGCGGGGTGTAGGAGAGCGCGACCTGGCGGTCGGCGGTGCCCCACAGCTGGGTGGTGAAGCCGAAGGTGCCACCGTTGTGGCCCAGCACGGTGGTGCAGGAGAGCTGCACCCGCGCCAGCCCCATCCCGTAGTCGATTTCGTGCGAGCCCGGCACGGTCTCAAACGTCGTGGTCATCTCGCGCTGCTCCGCCGGGCGCAGCAACTTCCCGTTCAGCAGGGCCTGCTGGAATCGGATCAGGTCATCGGTGGTGGAGATGATCTCTCCGGCGGCGCCCGCCCAGGAGGGGTTCTGGTCGGTGACGTCGATGTCGGTCTTCTTGACGTTCCCGGTGCCGGCGCCGTCCACGGTGGTCCAGTAGCTGTGGGCGTGCGGGCCGGGGATCGTGGTGGAGCGGCCGGGGACCGTGGTCTTCGTCATCCCGAGCGGACGCAGGATGCGCTGACCGACCTCCTGTCCGTAGGGGTGCCCGGTGACCTGCTCGATGATCAGACCGAGGATGTCGAAGTTGGTGTTGGAGTAGCCCCATTGGGTGCCGGGCGCGAAGTACGGGGCGTGGGAGACGGATGCGGCCACCAACTGACGCGCGGTGAACGTGCGGTTCAACCCGCCCTGGGCCAGCCACGTCCGGAAGACGGCCGGGTCGTTGAGGTTGGGAAAGACATCGGTGCCCTCGTTGGTGGCGTCGAACAGGCCCGTGCGCTGGTTGAGCAGCTGGCGGACGGTGATGTTCTGCCCGTTGGGGACCAGCCCCGGCAGGTGGCTCGACACCGAGTCCTCCAGGCCGAGCCGGTGCTCGCCGACCAGTTGCAGCACCGTGGTGGCGACGAACGTCTTGGTGACGCTGCCGATCCGGAACCGGCCGTCACCACGGACGGGCGCCTGACCGACCAGGTCGGTCACCCCCGTGGTGCCGCGCCACCGCTGGTCACCGTCACGCACCTCGGCGATCGCGGACACCGCCTTGGCGTCGGTCAGCCCGTTGAGGGCGAGTTGCAGCGGACCGCCACGCGGGCGGGCCGACGAAGCTGCGGAGTCCTCGGCCCCCGCCACGGCGGCGGAGGCGGGTGACGCGGACACCGCCAGGCAGAAGGCTGCGATCAGGGCACTGGTCAGACGACGAGACATGGTGCTTCCCTTCACTCGGGCGAACAGGAGTTCGCCACGAGCCAGCCTGTCAGCGCCGCCACCGGGGGATCATCACTCCGGATGAGGACCCGTCCATCCTTCAACAGGCTTACGAGATCGACACCTTAGGACACCAAAGAGGTACGTGAGGGGTCGTCCGGCGGTCGCATCCGGGGATGCGCCCGCACGCTCGGTCGAGTTATGGCCGGGGGGAGCCTCTGGCCTGGTGGCTCCCCCCGGCGTTCGGCACAAGGTCCCGTTCTACGGCCGGTCAGCCGGTCAGCCGGCGCTGACGACCTGGCCGCAGATGATCGTTCCGTTGAGCGTGACCGTCTGACCGAGGTCGTAGGTGGCGGCCACCTCCGTGTCCGTCAGCGTGACCGTCCAACTGTCGCCGGTCTTGGTCGCCTTGACGCCGGTCGCGTTGTTCTTCACGTAGCCGCCGACGTGGGCGGCCGTGCTGACCGGCATCATCCAGCCGGTGCCCGACTCGACGCCGGCGACGCTCGGGCCACCGGCGTTCTGGTCCGACGGCGCCTGGAAGGACGTCAGCTCACCCTTGATGACGGTGCAGGTGCTGTCTGCGGCCTTGATGGAGCCGGACTCCACGCCGCTGAAGGTCACGTCGGCGCTGCCCTTGCCAGCCTTCGCCGGCGGGCCGGTGGGGGCGCCCGCCGCTGCGGGCGCTGCCGCGTCAGTCGTCGCCGCACCCGCGGACGTCGAGACCGCGGCCCCCGGTGCGGTGGCGCTCTTGGCCGGGCTCGACGATCCGCATCCGGCGAGGGATATCAGCGTCGCGCCGGCTATGAGCCCGATGACGGCACGTCGTCGGTGGAGTTCGGTCCGTGACATGTTCTCGCCCCTGAATCTCGCGTGTGAGTATTTGACGATCACCGTGCAGAATGCGGTCGGCGGCTGTCCGTCGCGGGACGGAGGCCGGATGTCGGGCCGGTGTTCTGCGCGGTGATCTCCATGCCCGGCACCATAGCCTGACGGTCTGACAAAAAAGTGTTCGCACTCGGATTGGTGGACACCGGTCCGCCTGGCAGCAAAACGGCCGCCCCTGACCCGCCACACGGAAAACCGGATTCCTCCCCGGGCTGAAGGCCGGGACATCCTTCGACCATCCAGGTGAAGCGCCGCACGGGCGGAGGCAGGGGTCGCCCGGCCGGTGGGGTCAGCTGTCGACGTTCACCGCGGACCAGGTGGAGGCGACGGTGGTGGAGGCGGTGCTGTCGGAGCCGAAGAGGTCGGCGGCGGCCTGGAGGGTGGCGGCGCGGGCACCGGAGTAGTCGGTGGTGGAGATCATGTAGGTGGTCAGCGCGCGGTGTCGTTCATCTCGTACCCGAGCAGGGTGTGCGTGGTGCCCAGGGGCACCGTGCCGTTGTACTGGCCCTGGCCGATGCCGGTGTGCACGGCCTCGTAGGCGTACAGTTGCCCGCCCGAGGCCGCCTCGGTCGGCACGTAGCGGCTCGCGGGGCTGTCCAGGAACGCGCACCACTCACGCAGGACCTGCTGGAGCGCGGAGTTGAACGCCGGAGTGCGCAGCAGGCTCTCGCCTGACCGACAGGTAAGGAAACACCACCCGCTGCCATGAAGCCCGAAAGGATGACGGCGATAACTCATCAGCTCAGCTGATGTGCGCGAGCCGAACGACTTCACCCCCCTGAGCCGGCGTGCTACCCGGTCAGCGCCGCGTGCAGTGGGGCCAGCAGGGAGAGGTCGTCGGTGGTGACGGTGAGGTGGGTGGCGCCGGCGGACCGCCAGGCGTCGGCGAGGGAGCGCCAGGTGTCCGGCCGGCCGGGGGCGGGGCGCAGGCGGGCCTCGATGCCGAAGGCGCTCCAGTCGCGGCCGGCTTCCGTCACCGCCGTCCGCAGTTCGGCGATGAGTGCGGCACCGCGGTTGACCCGGTTGGCGAGCAGGCCGGACATGGTGAAGCCGTCGGCGAGGGTGGCGATCCGGCGCAGTGAGCCGGGTCTTCCTCCGGTGCGCAGGGTGCCGCCGCCCATCCAGAGGGGTACGGGACGCGGCCGGGGGGTGAGGGTGACGCCGGAGAACGCGACGTGCTCGCCGGCGAAGTCCGCGTCCGGCCGCGTCCACAGCAGGCGCAGCGCGTGGACCTGTTCCTCGAACAGTGCCGCACGGGTGCCCGGGGCGACGCCGAGGGCGGCGGACTCGGCGGCGTCGGATCCGATGGCGATGCCCAGCCGCAGCCGGTCGCCGCTGAGGTGGGCCAGTTGCGCGGTCTGCTTGGCGGCGAGCACCACCGGGCGGTGCGGCAGGATCGTCATCGCGGTCGCCAGCTCGATCCGGGTGGTGACGGCTGCCAGGAACGCCACCAGCGTCAGACTCTCGTAGGCGGGAACGCCGGACACCAGGTGTTCGGGGACGGACAGGTGGTCGTACCCGAGGCTCTCCGCAGTCACCGCGAACGCGCGGAGTCCGGCGGGTGAGAGGGCCGTCGGGACGGTCCAGCCGAGGCGGAGGGTCATTTGCGGAAGGCCTCCGGGTCGGCGGTGGAGACGAACACCGCGCGCGGGCGTTCGGCGGGCAGCAGCTGAGAGTTGAGGAGGTGGCGTAGTGCCTTCTCGCCGCCGGGGAGGGTGCCGGTGACGGACAGGTGGACGTGGAGGACTTGCGTGCCGTCCTCGGTCACCACCTCGGGCACGCAGTGCACGACCCCCGGGATGGCGTGCGCGGCCTGCCGGACGGTGTTCAGTGAGACCTTCTCGCCGCGCAGGACCACGAAGTCCGACAGGCGTCCGTGGAAGGTCAGATAGCCGTCGTCGATCGAGAAGGCGTCCCCGGTGGCGATGGTCCGCGGCCCCAGCAGGACTCTGCCGCTGTGCTGCCCGACCCGGCGCAGCAGTACGGTGCCGGATTCGACCAGCAGTTCGCCCACGTCGCCCTGCACCCCGCGCAGTGACGCGCGCACTCCCGGCAGCGGGCGGCCGACGGAGCCGTACCGGTGCGCGGGCTCGGCGTGCGCGGCCAGGGTCGACACGCGTGGTCCGGCCTCGGTGAGCCCGTAGGTCAGGTACAGCTCCGCGGAGGGCCGCGCGGCCAGCAGGCGGGCCACCTCCGCGGGTGCGAGCCGGTCCCCGCCGACCGCCAGTGCCCGCAGGCCGCGTGGCACGAGCCCGGGGTCGGCCAGCAGTTGGCGGGCGATCGTCGGGGTCACCGCCGAGTGGGTGACCCCGCGCGCGGTGACCGCGTCGCGGTACCCGGCCGGCGAGAACGGCGGCCCGTCGAGCACCAGTCGCGCCTTGGTCACGTACGCGGCGAACGCCTGCGCCACGAGGGCGTAGGAGTAGTACAGCGGCAGATTCACCAGCAGGGTGTCGGCCGGGGTGATGCCCGTGGCCCCGGCGTGCAGGCGGGCGTTGTGCAGGAGCGAGGCCACCCGGTGCACGCACGCGCTGAACATCCCGGAGGTGCCGGAGGTGGACAGCAGGATCTCGCCCGGCCGGTACGGGGTGGTGGGGTGCCCGGTCGGCACGGCGAACGCGCCGCCCACCGGCAGTTGCGGCCCCGCGCCGGCCAGCCGGGTGGTCACCACGACGCCGGCCCCGACGTGCCCGGCCAGCGCGCGCACCCGCTGCCACGGCGTGCTCGGCGGCACGGCCAGCGGCACCAGGCCCAGCAGCAGCGACGAGAGCAGCACGCGCAGCAGTTCGACTCCGTTGGTGAGGCAGAGCACGACCGCGTCGCCCGGTGCCAGGCCCAGGCCGGCCAGGTCCGCCAGCACGTCGTCCACCCCGGCCGGGGCGCCGCCGCCCGTACTGGCCGGGGTTGCCTCGACCCGGGTCAGGAAGTCGGCCACCTCGGACCGGGTGAGGCTGTTCACCGGTCTTCCCGGGCGCTGGTCAGGACCAGGCAGCGACACAACTGCCCTTCTCCCGCGGCGGGTTGCAGGCCGACCAGGAGGACGTGCCGGGCGTGGCCGTCCGCGAGCCAGCCGCCGATCACCGTGAACGCGACGGGGGTGGCCCGGTCGGGGTGCGCCGCCAGCAGCAGGGACGGCCCGCGCAACTCGTGGCGCAGGGCGGGCAGCCCGGCCAGCACGCCCGGGTTCGCTCCGGCGAAGCGCAGTGGCGACACCCGGGACTTCGGCAGCGAGTCGGCGATGCGGCGCATCGTCCGTTCGCTCCCGGTCGCGCTCATGACCAGGATCCCGGTGTCGGCGGCGTCGTCGAGCACGGGTTCGGCGCAGTCCGCCAGTGCCCGGTCCACGGTCTCGGCGACCAGCCAGGCCGCCGGGTCGGCGTAGAAGGACGGTTTGTTCACCGTGTACTCGTCCGGGTCGTCGGCGACCACCGTCGCCGAGCCCAGCAGCCGGGTGCCCGTCGGCACGTGTGTCACACCCTCACCCCTTCGAACAGCAGGCACGTGTTGAACCCGCCGAACCCCAGCGTCAGGCTCAGTCCGGCGCCGGGGCCGACGGGTTGCGCCGATCCCATGGCCAGCCGCAGCGGTGCCACCGGATCGCGCAGCCCGAGGACCGGTGGGACTCGTCGGTGGCGCAGCGCCAGGACCGTCGCCACGGCCTCGACGGCCCCGGTCGCGCCCAGGCTGTGGCCGAACGCCCCCTTGGTGGCGAACACCAACGGGCCGTCGGCTCCGAACAGTTCGAGCAGGCTGCGCGCCTCGACCTCGTCGTTGAGCGGTGTGCCGGTCCCGTGGGCGTTGACCACCGCGATGTCCGCGGGTGCCAGGCCCGCGGAGGCCAGGCAGCGTTCGACGGCGCGCAGCACGGCGCGCCCGGACGGGTCCGGCGCGGTGAGCCCGGCGGCGTCGTTGGCCGCGCCGGCCCCGCGCAGCCGGGCGTGCACCCGGGCGCCGCGCTCCCGGGCGGAGTCGGGGTGTTCGACCACCACGAAGGCCGCGCCCTCGCCGAGCAGCATCCCGTCGCGCGCCCGGTCGAAGGCCCGCAGTCCGGTGGGGCTCATCGTGCCCAGCGCGGAGTGCCCGAGCCGCTTGGCCTCGGTGACCACGTCCACCCCGCCCGCCACGCAGACCCGCCGCTCGCCCGAGCGCACCAGGGCGTGCGCGACGGCGATCGCGTCCGACCCGGCGGAACAGGCGGTCATGACGCAGACCGGCGTGCCCGGGTGCCCGATGCCCGCCGCCGCGTCGTCGGCCCAGGCGTGCAGCGTCGGCTCCGCCTCGTCCAGGCAGGCGCCGAAGCTGGTGCCCAGGACGAGGCCGACCTCGGGGTCGGTGGTGGACAGACCGGCGTCCGCGAACGCGGCGGACAGCGTCCGCCCGGCGAGCGCGCGCTGGCGCTCGCCCGCCCCGGTCCCGTACGGCACCGACGCGACGACGGCGGCGGCGGTGTTGCGCAGGGGGTGCGGCGAGTGGACGGGCGCCAGCGCCGAGTCGCCCGCGCACAGCCGTTCCCACACCGCCTCCTGGTCCCGGCCCAGCGGAGTGTCCCAGGCCAGTCCGGTGATCACCGGGGTCACCACGGCCGCGCCGCCGCGGGATCGACCTTCGTCCGGCTCATCGCGCCGCGGAACCCGGCGACCGATCGGCCCTCCACGGTCACCACGGCGGAGAAGGCGAAGGTGGGACCGGACAGCCGGTCCGCGCGGACGTCGAGCACGACCTGGTCGCCGGGCACGACCGGGGCGAGGAACCGGGACTTGACCGTGCCGACCAGGGTGACCTCGTCGTCGGCGAGCGGATCGCTGCTCAACTGGTAGAGCAGGACGCCGGATTGGGCGAAGGCCTGCATGGTGTGGCTGCCGGGCAGGATCAGCCCCGGGGTCAGGCCGCGCTCGGGCAGGTGCCCGGACAGCGCGCCCATCTCCGCCGAGACGGCGAACATGCTGCGCAGGAACACGCCGGGCTCATGGTCCAGAACCCGGTCGATGAACAGGCGGGGGTGGCGTCCGCGCACCAGGGCGGCGATGGCCGAGGTGCCCAGCGGACGTGCCTCGCGGACCGTGACGGGAGGGGGTGCCGTTTCGTTCGGGTGTCGCATCCGGGACGATTCCTCTCAGGGCCTGTCGCAGCGGTGCCGGTAGGGGCACCACGCGCCGGGTGTCGGGGGCGACGGCGGCGAAGACGAGGTCGCCGGCCACCAGCGGGGTGCGGGTGCCGTCCTGCTCCTCCCGCAGCAGACGTACCGCGAGGGCGAACCAGGCCGCGCCGACGTGGTCGACCCGGGTGTCCCCGATGATCACGTCGCGGTACACGGCGCTGTTGAGGTAGGTCACCCGCAGGTCGGCGACCACCAGGTCGACGTCGGCCGCGCCGAAGGCGGTCAGGCCCGCGCCGTGCGCTTCGAGGTGTTCGGTGCCCGCGGTCTCCATCAGCGAGGTGTAGCGGGAGAAGTGCACGATCCCGGTCGCGTCGGTGTCGACGTGCTCGACCCGGGTGCGGAACTCCGCGCTCACCACAGGGCCCGGGCGCCTGCCGCCACCCGGTCCACGATCTCGTCGGCCTGCGTCCCGGTGGTGATCAGCGGCAGCACGATCCGCAGGGTGGGGTGGATGTAGCGCCGGCCGCCGGAGCATCTGCCCGCGCCCGCCATGAACTCCGCGTACACGCCCGCTTCGATCAACTCCCGGCGCAGCGCGCCGATCCGGTCCGCCGCCGCGGCGGTCAGTTCCACGCCGAGCATGACCCCGCTCCCGCGGACCTCGGTGAACACGTCCGGGTGGCGGCCCACCAGGGCGTCGTCGAGACGCTTGGCCAGGTCCACGCCGACGTCGGCCGAGCGTCGCAGCAGCCCTTCGGCCTCGATGTGCTCGATGCCGTCGCGGATCACCGCGCAGTTCGGCGGCCGCAGGTCGGAGGTGGCCACGGCGCCGGAGGAGCGGACGGCCAGCTCCTTGCGGGCGATCACCATCGAGGTGGACACCGTACCCATGCCCAGGAACTTGCCGATGACGGTGATGTCGGTGGGCACCGGTCCGTCCGCGTCGCGCATGGCGAACCAGCTGCCGGTCTTGGCGAACGTCAGCACCTCGTCGGCCACCAGCAGCACGCCGTCGGCCGTGCACCGCCGCGCGAGTTCGCGCAGGTATCCGGGCGGAGGCGCGAGGATGCCCGCGTCGCCCTGGATCGGTTCGACCACGACGGCCAGCAGCCGGTCGGCGGACTCGGCGAAGTACTCCGTCAGGGCGTCGAGGTCGCCGAACGGGATGTGGTGGACCCGGACGCCGTACGGGCCGGCGGTGTCCGCGCCGGGCAGCCCGGCCCGGTAGTACCTGCGGTTGAGCAGCTGCACCAGTCCACTGGTCCAGCCGTGCCAGGCGCCGTGGAAGGCCAGGATGGTGTCGCGCTGCTCCTTGCCCGGGCGGTGGCACAGCCGCCGGCCGTCGAAGCGGGACTCCAGCACCAGCCTCAGCGCCAACTCGTTGCCCTCCGAGCCGGAGTTGCGTCCGCTGACGTGGTACCGCCCCGCGGGGAAGTGGTCGGTCCACAGCCCGCCGGGGCCGAAGAGCCGGTCGAGGAGCTCCGCCCGTTCCAGCGAGCCCAGTTCGTCGGTGACGTTGCCGACTCCGGTGCTGCGCGCGAGCGCCGCTCGTACGACGGGGTGGTCGCCGCCCAGGGTGGCGCTGGCGTAGCCGCCGCTGGCGTCCAGCAACCGCAGCCGCCTGCCCCGGCGTTCCGGGCTCAGGTCGACCACGTCGAGGTGCAGGCCGCTGCCGCCCACGCAGGCGAACGGGAGCCGGGTGGCCCCGTAGTGGTTGAGGTGCAGGTCCGTGCCGCGCAACAGCACACCGGTCGGGTCCCCGGGGTGGTCGTCAGCGGTGACCGGGGCCGTGCTCACGCGGTGGCCGGGGGGCGGTCGGCCCCCGACAGCCGCTCGACCAGTGCCAGCACATCGCCGAGGGTGGACAACTCCCCCGCCGCGACGGCCTCGTCGGGGATGCTGATGTCGAACGCCTCTTCACACTGCACGCGCAGTTCCACGAAACCGAGCGAGTCCATGCCGTAATTCTCGCGCAGCCTGTCGTCGAGTCGCATCCGGTCGATCGGCACCTCCACCAGCACCTCGGAGTGCAGAATTCGCTTGATGGTCTGCAAAGGATTCACCAGAACTTCCCCTCTGGGTGGGTTCATTCGAACAGGCGGCGACCGGGCGTCCGGCGTGCGAAAAGGCGAGTGAGATCGCGGAAACGGTCGGGCCGAAAGCGGGCCGACGCCGATCGAAATACAAGGCGGCGCCGGCCATTCACGCTTTATCGAAGCTAGCCGAGGCCTTATCACCTGTCAATGGTCGACGATTTACCCGCCACGCACCTTCGAACACCGGATTCGACAATTCTTTTGCACGTTAGTTCGACGGCGATTCGGCCATTTCCGAGCACACGGTCCGTACACCCGCGAAAACCGGCCCGCAACGCGCCTCCCGAGCGGGCCGCGATCGACAGCCGAGCGGCAGCTATGCACCTTTTGTGCAATTTGAGACGCATCTCCGTCTGGCGCATATGCTTCTTGTCCTGGTGAATCATCCCGAACTAGCCTGAGGTCGTCCCTTTGTCCGGATGGACACAGAGCGCGGGAACGGGAACGCCATCGGGCTCCCCGGTGGCAGCGTCAGGCCTCACCCCCGGCTTCCTCCCCGTTCACTGCGAGCGCACCATCCGATGGCGCTGACCACTTCTGTCGATAGCGCTGACCATTTCTGCTTCCTGCCGACCGAAGTCCGCCTCCTTGCGCGGCTGTCGGCAGACTCCTTCGAAGGAGCTTCGAAACGCCATGAAAGTCACCCCCGACGCCCTGCGCGGCGTCACCGTGTTCGTCGGCGGCCCGATCCAGCACGCCTTGGTGCCCGGCGGGATGGCGGCGCCGATCCACGATTTCCTGAGACTGACCATCGACCAGTCGCGGCAGGCCGGCGCCACCGTGCTGTCCGCGCACGTGGCCGAACGATTCGGTGCCGACACCGCTTCGTTCACCCCCGAGGAGGTGTCCGTGCGCGACTACGCATGGATGCGCGAATGCGATGTGTTCGTGCCGGTCCTGCCGGTGCTCGACGGCACCCTGCTGCGCACGGACGGCACGCACATCGAACTGGGCTGGGCCAGCGCGCTGGGCCGCCCCATCGTGGGCATCACCGACCAGCCCTTCTCCGAGTCGGCCAGCCACCTGCTCAAGGGACTCGCCCAGGTCGCCGCCGCAACGTTCCTGTCCGCCAAGGAGATCGCCAAGGACCCGGCGCTGCTGGTCGACGGCGTGCTCGCGGCGCTGGGCCGGACCAGGGCGGCGGCCTGACATGGAGGCCCCGACCCACCTGCTGGGGATGCACCTGGCCAATCCGGTCGTGGTCGGCTCCGGCCTGCTCACCGACCAGGAGCGCAACATCCGCAGGCTGCTGGACGCCGGCGCGGGCGCGGTGGTCACCAAGACCATCCACCCCAACCCGCCGATCGGCCTGGACGAGCGCCTCGTCAGGCTGCCCACCGGAATGATCAACAGCACCACCTACTCCAAACGGTCCGTCGAGCACTGGGTGCGCATCCTGCGCGACCTGACCAGGGACGGGCTGCCGGTCATCGCGTCGCTGCACGCCGACAGCCCGGCGGAACTCGCCGAGTTGGCGGCCCGCGTGGAGGCGACGGGCTGCCGGGCACTGGAACTGGGCATCTCCTGCCTCAACGAGGAGGACGGCCTCGACGACACCCCCGAGCGAGTGCACGCCTACACCGCGGCCACCCACGCTGCGACGCGGGTGCCGTTCTCGGTCAAGCTGGCCAGCGGGGAGGGCCTGCACGCCCGGGCGTTCGCCGCCGCCCGGGCCGGCGCCGACGCGGTGACCATCAGCGACACCCTGCCCGCCGCCGCCGTGCACCCGGAGACCGGTGACCTCCAACTCGGCGGCGTGTTCGGCTACTCCGGACCGGGCATCAAGCCGCTCGTGCTGGCCTCCCTGTGGAAGCTGCGCCGAGCCGGGTTCACCCTTCCCGTGCTGGCCTCCGGCGGCGTGCAGTCGGGCCGGGACGTGCACGACTACCTGGCGGTCGGCGCGGTGGCGGCCCAGGTGTACACCGCGCTGCACACCGACATGTACCCCACGCTCACCCGGATCGTGGCCGAGACCACCGGAACGGACAACACCGGGACGGGGAACGTCAACGCCGGGATTACCAACGCCGGGAACACCGGCCGGGGCCTCGAACCCGCCACCGGCGCGAACCGATCCGGGCAGGTGCGGCCATGACCCCCCGCAGCGCCGGACCGCAGCTGTGCGACCTGAGCAGCGCCGACGTCCTGGCGGCCACCACCGGGCGGACCGTGGTGTGGCCGGTGGGAGCCACCGAACAGCACGGTCCGCACCTGCCGCTGTCCGTGGACACCGTGCTCGCCGAAGCGTTCGCCCGACAGATCGCCTACGAGCTGAACGCCCTGACCCTGCCGACGCAGTCCATCGCGGCGCGGTCGCTTCCGCAGAGCGGCGGCGGCCTGGCCTTCCCCGGCACCGTCTACGTGCGCGGTCGGTCCCTGCTGGCCTTCCTGGAGGACGCGCTGGAGTCGCTGTGCGCCCTGCCGTGGAGCCGACTGCTGGTCGTCAACGGCCACTTCGAGAACGAGCCGTTCCTCTTCGAGGCCCTCGACGAGGTGGGCCGACGGCCGGCGGCCGCGGGCAAGGAGTTCATCGCGCTGAGCTGGTGGAGCCTGGTCGACACCGACTGGCTCGCCGGGCGGGTGCCGCTCTTCCCGGGGTGGCACGCCGAGCACGCGGGGATCACCGAGACCAGCCTGATGCTCTACCTCCGCCCGGAGCTGGTCTCGCCCGCACGGCCCGACCACGCCGACCCACCCCGCCCGGGGATCTACCTGCACCCCGCCGACGTGAGCCGCACGACCAACCAGGGTGTCCTGTCGAGTACTTCGGGCTCCACCGCCGCCCTGGGCAAGGAGCTCTTCTGGCACGTGGTCTCGGCCGCGGTCGACCTGGTGTCCCAGGGCGACGGACTTCTGCACGATCTGCACGAGGAGAAGCCGTGACCGTACCCACCCTCTGCGTGAGCAACGCCGTCGACACCCTGCGCGACTTCGCCGTCCGCGCCGACGACGTCGACGAACTGCTGTCGGAGTGCTACGCCCAGCAGGACCAGGCGCTGTTCTGGGGGCCGCTGGACAAGATGCTCATCACCTACGAGCCGATCGGAGACCTGGACTGGCAGCGGAAGTTCCTGGAGATCGACGGTGTGGTGAACCTCAGCCCGGCGGGCCGCACCGGCTCGCTGTTCGCCGACATGCTCGCCGATCCCGAACTGATGGCCGCCGTGGCCGCCCACGCCGGGCCGGGCCGCAGACTCCGGCTGATCCCGCACACCACCACCGCCGACCTGTGGCGGTTCACCGAGGCCCTGCGCACCCGGTACGACGTGGTGACCGAACTGCCGGAGAGCCCGCCGCAGCAGTCCCTGCGCGACCTGCTGGACACCAAGACCGGCCTGCGCGACCTGGCCACCGATCTCGGCATGACCGACGGCCCCTGCCGCATCCCGCCCGGCACGCACTGCGCCGGGAAGCAGGACGTGCCGGCCGCCGTCCGGGACATGCTCGCGACCGGCACGCCGTGCATCGTCAAGGCGGATCGCGGCGAGGCGAGCCTCGGCCTGCTGATCTTCCGGCCCGGCGACGACGACATCGCCGAACGCCTGGCCGGAAGCACGTTCTACGACGAAGACGCCGTGGTCGTCGAGGAGTTCCTCCACGGCGACATCACCTTCCCGTCCGTGGAGTACATGGTGCCGGCGGACGCCCCGCCCCACCTCTGCTACACGACCGACATGCTGTTCGAGGGCGCCACGCACCTGCGCGGCAACGTCACCGCGCGCGAGCTGCGCCGCGCATGGTGGTACCGCCCGCTGACCGAGGGCGGACTCCGGCTGGCCGAGGAGATGCAACGGCGCGGCTACCGCGGGCGCTTCGGCATCGACGCGATCGCCCGCGACGGCGTCGTCTACCTGCACGACCTCAACGCCCGCCGTACCGGGTCGAGTCACGTGCACGAGTTCGGCGAGCACCTCATCGGCCCCGGCTACCTCGACACCCACGCGGTCGGCAACTACGACTTCTACGGCCTTCCGGCCGGGCTGTACCTGCCGGAAGTGCTGCGTCTGCTCGGACCGCTCGTGGCCTCACCCCGACACGCCGACCGGGGCGTGGTCCCGACCGAGCTGACGGACCTTCAAACTGGCAGACTGAGCTGCATGTTCTACGCCCCCAGCCTCGCCGAACTGCACGACCTGATCGACCGAGCCAGGACGGCTCTGGACCTCGGCCGGTGAGCAGCCCGCTGCCCGTGGTCGGGACGGCCCGGCGCTGGCTGGTGCTGACCGTGGTGCTGCTGTGCTTCCTGCCCGCCGCCGTGGACGTCACCATCCTCACCATCACCGTCCCGACCCTCGCCCACGAACTGCGGGCATCCCCGACCGAACTGCTGTGGGCGGTCGACGTGTACTCGCTCCTGATGGTCGGACTGGTGCTGGTCAGCGGGCCGTTGGGCGACCGGATCGGGCACAAGCGGCTGCTGCTGGCCGGGTTGGCCGTCTTCAGCGCGGCCTCCGCGCTGTGCGCGCTGGCACCCGGTCCGCCGGCCCTGATCGGCGCCCGGGCCCTGCTGGCGATCGGCGCGTCGATGATCATCCCGGCCACGCTGGCGCTGATCCGGCAGACCTTCGGCGACGGCCGCGACCACGCGGTGGCCATCGGGGCGTGGAGCGCGGTCGCCGCCGGCGCCTCGGCGCTGGGACCGGTGGCCGGCGGCTTCCTGCTCCAGCACTTCTGGTGGGGCTCGATCTTCCTGGTCAACCTGCCGATCGTGGCACTGGCCGTGCCCGCCGTGGCACTGCTGCTGCGCAACGAGGTCGAGTCCGAACGGCAACCGTGGGAGGCCACCTCGCCCCTGCTCTCGATGGTGGGGTTCCTGGGCTGCGCCTACGCCATCATCGCCTTCACCCACGACGGCGTCGGCATCCCGGAGGTGGTGCTGCCCGCAGCGGCGGGCCTGACCGCGCTGGTGCTGTTCGTACGACGGCAGCAGCGGATGCCGCACCCGATGCTGGACCTGTCCCTGTTCCGGCTGCCCGGGCTGCGCGCCGGAGTGGTGGCCTCGGTACTGCCGGTGCTGGTGATGGTCGGCTTCGAACTCCAGCTGGTGCAGTACCTGCAGATCGCCAAGGGACTGTCGGCGGAGGCCGCCGCGCTGTACCTGATCCCGATGCCGTTGGCCGCGACGGTGGCGGGGCCGGTGGGCGGACTGCTCCTCTCCCGCCTGGGACAATCGCGCGCGGGCGTACCCGCCGGCCTGCTGCTCGCGGTGACCGGATACGTGCTGGCCGCCTCCGGCACGGTGGTCCCGCTCGGGCTGGCCCTGATCGGGTTCGGCCACGGCCTGGTCCAGATGGTCGCCTCGAACCTGATCATGACCACCGCGCCGTCCTCCCAGGCAGGCGCGGCGGCGGGCATCGAGTCCGTCGCCTACGAGGCCGGCGCCGGCCTGGGGATCGCCGTCTTCGGCACGGTCACCACGGTGGCCTACCGACTGCTCCTCCCCCCGGGCACGTCATCGTCCCCACTGGACGCGGGCGCCTCCCCGGAAACCGCCCAGGCCTTCACCGACGCCTTCCACACCACCACCTGGCTGGCTGCCGCCCTCACCCTGGCCACGATCCTCCTGGCCACCCCGACGAGAACGTCGACGCGATCCGTCGCATCCAACGCAGCCGGCGCAGCCGCAGACGCCTCGACGTCCTCGGCCCCGCCGGGTCCGGGGACGAGCAGCACACCGAGCAGGAGACAGCCGAACGAACGGACCTGACTGCGCGGAAGGGGGTCCTCCACGACTGTCCGGCGGGGCGGCGCAGAAGCGGGGCGACGCAGGGCCCGTGTGCACGGCGGCCCTGCCGGGATGATCCTGAAGAGCAGGGGCAGCAACACACGAGGCGGCGATGGACACCACACACGCAGCACCGGGAGAGACCGAGGCCTGGGTCGTGGCGCAGCCGGGGCCGGTGGGTACGGCACGCCCGGGGCCGCTGGTGTGGGAGCGGCGGCCGCTGTCCGCACCCGGACCGCAGGAGATCCTGGTGGAAGTGGAGGCGTGCGGGGTGTGCCGTACGGACCTGCACTTGGCCGAGGGGGACCTCGCTCCCCGGGTGGCACGGTGCTCACCGGGGCACGAAGTGGTCGGGCGCGTACGGGCGGCCGGTCCCGCGGTCGAGGAGTTCACCGTCGGGGACCGCGCCGGGGTGGCCTGGCTGGCCCGGACCTGCGGCAGCTGCGGGTACTGCCGGACCGGGCGGGAGAACCTCTGCCCGGATTCCCGCTACACCGGCTGGGACCGGCACGGCGGCTACGCCCGCCACGTGGTCGCGGACGCCCGTTTCGCCTACCGCCTGCCCGAAGGGCCGCCCGCCGAGGAGCTCGCCCCGCTGCTGTGCGCCGGGATCATCGGCTACCGGGCGCTGGAGCGGGCCGAGCTGCCGTCGCGCGGGCTCCTGGGCATCTACGGCTTCGGCGCGTCCGCGCACCTGACCGCCCAGCTCGCCCTCGCCCGGGGCGCCCGGGTGGCCGCGTTCACCCGAGGTACGGCGGCCCGACGGCTGGCGCTGGAGCTCGGCGCCGAGTTCGCCGGCGACTCGTACGACCCGCCCCCCGAACCGCTGGACGCCGCCGTCCTCTTCGCCCCGGTCGGCGAACTGGTGCCGGTCGCCCTCGCGGCGCTGGACCGGGGCGGCACGCTCGCGGTGGCCGGCATCCACCTCAGCGACATCCCGCCACTGAACTACCAGCGGCACCTCTTCCAGGAACGCACGCTGCGCAGCGTCACCGCCAACACCCGGGCCGACGGACAGGCCTACCTGGCCGAGGCCACCCGGACCCGCCCGGTGGTCCACGTGCGCCGCTACCCGCTGCGGCACGCCGACGCGGCCCTCGGCGACCTCGCCGCGGGCCGCGTGACCGGAGTCGCGGTCCTCGTCCCGGAGTAGGCGAAGGCGGGCCGGGCCCCGACGACCGTGGCGCCCTGTGGCTGGTGGGGGCGCTGGGATCGTCTGCGCCCACCGAAAAGCCCAGGCCGGGGACCCAACCCCGACCTGGGCTTCGGTGTCTTCGGTGCGCTGTCAGCGGCGGGCGGTCATCGAGATCCGGGCGAGGACGGCGGCCGCCTGCGCCGGGTCGGCGCGGAGCCAGGCGGCCAGGTGCTCCCGGACGGCCTCGGCGACGCAGGCACGGACAGGCCCGTTGCCCAGTCTGTCGCGGGTGCACCCCTCGAACTCGGGGCGATCGAGCTTCACCGACACGACCGCCGTCAGGCCCGCGCCGAGCTGGGCGGGGGTGAGGTCGGGGTCGGACGGGGTGAGCAGCTGCTGCTCGCGGGCGTAGGCGTTGACTGCGGCCGCCAGGCCGTCGCGGAAGCCGAGCTCGTGCGTGCCGCCGCCGGTGGTCGACCGGCCACGCCGCGTGCGTCGAGCGGGACCCCATCCTCGCCTTCGGCCACCTCCGGCTCCTCGATCTGCGCCCGGAGCACGTCGACGCCTGGGTCACCGCCCAGCTGGAGGCCAACCGCGGGCGCATCACCGTCTACCGGGCCGTGTCCACGCTGCGCAACGCGCTGAACGCCGCGGTGCGTTCGTGGGGGCTGCGCTACAACCCGGCCAAGCACTCCGTGCCGGCCAGGCCCCGCGCCGCCGAACGCATCTGCTGGACCCCCGAACAGGCAGCCACCTTCCTGCAGCATGGTGCAGAGCAGTACGCGGACCAGCTGACCGATCTGTTCGAGGTCATGCTCGGCACTGGTATGCGCCGCGGCGAGGCCCTGGCCCTGCACTGGTCGGACGTCCACCTCATGGACCGCAAGCTCTACGTCCGCTGGACCCTCGCCGCCATCGACAACGGGAAGATCCACCTCCGCGAGCCCAAGACCGAGGCCAGCCGCGCCTGGATCAGCCTCTCCACCAGAGTCATCGCAGCCCTCCATCGCCAGCGCGATCCAGATGGCCGCCCACCCCGACGCCCGGCTCGAGGGCCCGGTGTTCGCCCGCCCCGGCGGAACACCGCTGCGGCCCCAGTGGGTCCTCGACCAGCTCCGCAAACGCACCGCCGAACTCAACCTGCCGAAGATCGGCCTGCACGACCTGCGCCACACCGCAGCCAGCATCATGATCGCCGAGAACATCCCCGTCGCCGTCATCTCCAAGACCCTGCGCCACACCACCCTCGCGACCACCATCAGCCTCTACGGCCACCTCTTCAAGGACTCCGCCGACCAGGCCGTCAACGCCCTCGCCCGGGCACTCGATCAAGCCCAGGCAGGCCGGCTCCGGGCCGTCCCCCGTGGCGACGACGACCTGCCACTCGCCGCATAGCCGCCCGGTCGGTCGGTCACCCGACCTGCCGGGCCGGACCGCAAGTGCCCCGTCGCCATTCCTGCCCGGTTGCGCGGACGGTGGACGGAGGCACGCAAGATGCCTCCGTCCACCGTCCGGTGCGGGCTCGGCCGTTCAGCGGCGGAAGCCGCGGCGGGGGTCGCGGGCCGTGACGTTCCCGAACGGTTCGAACCAGGCCTGCGCGCGCAGGTCACCCACACCGAGCTGCCGGTTGGCGTCGCCGTCGGGGTCCTCGATGCCGTCGAAGCGGGAGCTGTAGAGCATGAGGACGTCGGTGTCCTGGAAGAACATGTCCGTGCAGGCGCCGAAGTCGTAGTCGTCGCGGTGCGTCGGCAGTGTGCTGTGCGTGCCGTGCCCGGTGCCGTCGGAGTCGTCCCCCAGCTCGTCGGCGCTGTCGCCGGCGTCGTCGATGGCGAGGTGCAGGGCGAGTTCCTCGGCGGTACAGGTCGGCCGCGGCCAGTGGCCGCGTTCAAGGTCGTCGGCGAGGTCGTCGGCGGCGCGGGCGAAGCAGCGCCGCCACTGGAGGTCGGTGGCGAAGGTCAGCTTCGGCAGCCGCGGGAACACCCCCCAATCGCCCTCGTGCTTGTCCGGGACGAGGCGCCCGTCACCGAGTTCCTCGGCGTCCTCGTACGCCTCGTCGGCCAGCAGCGACAGCGCGGTGTGGAGGAGGTCGGCCGTGCGGGGAGTCAGCTGCCACAAGCAGCTCTCCTCCTCACACTCCGGGTCCTCGCAGTGCGGAGGCTCCACAGGGAAGAGCGCCGCGAAATCGGGAAGTTCCTCCCCACGGCTGTGTTCAGGGGACTCCCCGGCCTTGGCGGCACGCGGGCCGGGGCCGAAGTCCGCCACGACCGGCTCCACACTCCACTCGGCGACCTCGTCGCCCTTGTCCCACCGCAGCAGAGAAAGATGGCTGCGATCGGTCAGGGCGTCCGCCCCGTCGACGTCGGCAGGCGGGTCCGCGAGCCACATCACCGCGCCGACCACGTCGTACGGATCGTCATCGTCGAGCTGATCGGCCGGCATCGGTTCCCATCCCTGTTCGCCCGCGGCGTCCAGCAGGGCCTGCCGGTCGTGGACGTGGAACTCGCGGAGCGAAGTGATCCGTACGACCTGGCCCGGAAGGTCCCTCAACCGAGCCTTACCCCGCGCGGGGCCGCCGGATTCCGCGGCCTCGTCGTTGTCGCCGCCCTCGCTGTCCGCGCCGTCGTCCTGGCCCGGGTCCTCATGCGCGGATCCTTCGGGCCAGGCGATGAGCGTTCCAGCGGCGACCGGCCAGGTGCCGGAGAGCACGTGGGCCACGGCCTGCCGGAGTGAGGACGCCGGAGCGTCCGGCAACTGCCCGCACAACCCGTCCACGGACTCGGTGTACAGGACACCCGCCGCCCGGCTCAAGGCCCGGCGCAGCAGTTCGGCCGCGCGGTGGGCGAGTTCGGGGTCACGGCAGGTGAGGACAGCCTGGAGCGAGTCAGGGCCGTCGTCGTGGGCGAGGAGCGCGAGGACACGGCTCTTGCTGGGGGTGTGTTCGCACAGGAAGTCGCGGGGTGAGGCGGCGAGTTGGTGCTCGGGCATGCGGGGAACTCCGGTGCGGTGAGGCACGCCGCAGGCACGCGGCGTGGTAGATGGTGGAGTTCCGCTGGTGGGCGCGTTGCTGACGCACCTCCGGACGGTGGAGAAGAACTCGGCCGAGGCTGGTTCCGCCGATGCTGTCGGCGGTCCGGACCTGGTCCTGCCGGACACCGTACCCGAGCCGCCGAGGAGTTGTCCCCCACGGCTACTGTGCCGCTGACGGCACAGTAGCCCCGGGCGGCCGTGGCCCCAGGGATTCCCTGGCGCGTGGCCACCTGCGGACGGCAGCGGAGCGACAACGGCACGGGTGTCAGTGGGACCCGCTAGCGTGCCAGCATGCCGTCAACTACCGCCTCTGTCCGCCGTGTCCCGCTCGGCCGCACCTTCACTCCGGAGATTCCGCTCGGCCCTGCCGGGAACATCACCCTCGCCTGCTACGCCGCGGCGTCCGGCAAGGGCAAGCTCCATGGCGACGAGGCCTGCGGCCCGCTGCGGTTGGCGTCCTTCGTCCGCAGCGCCGAGATCCCGCTGGGTGAGGCTGTGGGACGGCTGTGCGGGAGCTGCCGGTGGCCGCTTCCCGTCGACAGTCCGATCCTCAGGCTCCTGGTGGCGGTCATCGACATCGGCGCCCTCGAGTTCTGGCTCGACCGGGAACCCGACTCGGAGGAGGAGAAAGCGGAGGAAGCGGATGCCGCGCTCGCCCTGGCCATCGGCGAGTACCCCCCGAGCAATATGGGTGAGCCGTCGGACGAGGCGGACGGCGAAGCCGGGGAGCTGGAGGAGGACTTCGACGACGAGGCGTGGGAGCGCCACTCCCGCGCCCGGGAGACGCGGCGCCACCGCCATGAGCACTGGCGCCGCCTGCACACCTACCTGATCAGGAGCAACAAGGCCCTCCAGGCGTTCCCCGTCCTGCAGCCCTGGGCCGAGCCGTTGCAGGCCAGGTTCGCCGAGGTCATCGAGGAAGAGCGCCGCGCGTTCGCGGCCTTGGTGCAGCCGGTCCCGCTGGTGCAGGCCGCGGCGGTCAGACTGCTCCCGGAGCCGGAGTTCACACCGGGCCAGGAGTTCGCGGGTCTCGGCGCCGATGCGGCCAAGGTGGTGCAACGTGCCTGGCGCGCCTGGAAGCACCGGGCGTCCTGGTCGTGGCGCCGCCTGGAGGACAACGACTTCGCGGTGTCCTCCGTGGTGCGCGACGCGTTCGGCCGCCGCCGCAAGGGCCGACCGGAGACCGAGGCCGCGTTCGACGAGCTCGTCACGGGCTGGATTCGCGAAGTCCGCCGACAGGCCGCCCTGCACGGCGAAGCCCCGCGGCAGTTGCTCGCCGTCAAGATCCCCACGGTCGAGAAGGAGCCGTACGAGGAACGGGCGCACGATCCGCTGACGCAGTGGGAAACGGCCGTCATCGCCACCTACCAGGTCGCGGCCGACTGGCCGGCCGGCACGGTGGCACTGCTCGTCCCGCATCTCGTCGGCGAGCACCTCGTCGCAGGAGCCACCGGCGCCATGCCGGTCACCCGACTCGCGGTGCCGGACTCCGCACTTCCCGTTCACGCGTTGCTCCAGGCCTGGCAACCGGAGGCCGACGACGAGGAATGAGCAGTGCCCCAGGCATAGCAGGTGGCATGGCTGTGCCCGGCAGGCCCGGCCTCTCGTCGGCCGCCCGCTGTCCTCGGTCCGGCAGGCCTCCGCGCCGACCGGAAGCCGGAGCCCGGAACACGCAGGGCCGCTGCGCTGTCAGCAGTCCCGCTCCGGGAGCACGCGCAGGGCGAGGACGGATCCGTCCGGGTGGATGGAGACGGGGCCGTCCCAGTCGTCGTCCCAGGTGGCGGTCGGCCACGAGGAACGGCGGGCGTGGGCCTCCTCGCGGTAGTGGGTGAGGCGGCGCTCGACGAGGTGCTCGAAGAGGTCCTCGGCCACGCCCGAGAAGGCCCCCACCCGGGTGCGGTTGAGGCGCAGGACATGGTCGGTGCCGACGAACGGGACGCCGAGGAGTTCGTGGTCCGCGTCCTGGACGCTGCCGATCGCGGCATGCGAGATGCCCTCGTTGATGGTCGGGTCGCCCAGGGGAATCGCACTCCCGGGCGACCCGACCGTCAGGGTGGCGCAGGCCCGGGCGCGGGGAGGCCGGCGGCTGGTGAGGATGAGTGGGAAGCCGTGCCATCGGGGCCCGGCGGTCCATGGTCGGAAAGGGGTTGTGCTGTGCACGGAACAGCGGATTCTGTGGCACGAGGCGGGCGGCGGGAGCGCCGTGGCCACGGCGGGAGAGGTGTGCTGGCGGTGACCGGGGCACTGACCCTTGGCTGCGCTTGCCTGTGCGGGTCGGCGGTGGCCACCGTGCCTGCCGCAGGGGGCGCACAGCTGAGTGCCTCCGGTGAGCAGGCGTTCACCGCGTCGGGGACTTTCACGGTGCCCGCAGGTGTCACGCAGGTGCAGGTGTTCGGTTGGGGTGGGGGCGGGCGTGGTGGTCCGGGCGCCGGAGGTGCCGGGGGCAGCGGCGGCGGGGGTGGCGGGGACCCCGAGCCGCTCGGGTCGCTGATGGGTGGCGGTGGCGGTGGCGGTGGTGGCGGCGGAGGAGGGGGCGGCGGCGGGGGTGGCGGTACCTCCGGGTCCTACGCGACGTGCACGTTCACCGTGACCGGGGGGACCGTGCTGAGGATCGTCGTCGGTTCGTCGTCGGGCGAGGGTGCGCCCGGGACCGGCGGCGGGAGCGGTGCCGGCGGTCTGGCCGGGACGCTGCTCACGAGCGGGTTGCCCGGCTTGTCCGGCGGCGGGGGCGGCAATGCCAAGACGTCGAGCGTCAGTGGTGGAGGTTCGACCGTTGTCCTGGTAGGCAGGGGCGCATATATGGCGGCAACTGCGGGCCAGCCGGGCGGCCTGACCACGGGGTCGTCGGAGGCCGGGGGCGGCACCAGTGGTGGAGGGGGTGGCGGGGGCGAGAACGGTAAAACGGGCCAGAGCGGTGGCGCTGGCGGGTCGGGCGGGCAGGCGGGATCGGGCGGATCCGGCGGTGCCCCCGGTAGCAGTGGCGGGTCACGTGGGGGTCTGTGCGCTGGTGGGACCGGCCTGACGACCGCCAAGGGGACGGCCGCAGCCGGCGGGAGCGTCGGCGGGGCGGGTCTGCCGGGTGTGACCGGTGGCCAGGGAAAATCCACCGGGGTGGGCGGTGCGGGTGGGTCCGGCGGCCGGGGCGGCGCCGGCGGCACCGGAGGCTCGGGCGGTGCGGCACCGGCCGGGGCGGTCACCCCGCCCGCCGGCGTCGCGATGGGCGGCACCGGAGGCAACGGCGGTGAGGGCGGCACGGGTGGCCAGGGCGGCCGGGGCGGCACCCGTGAGGAGACTGGCAACAGCTCCGGCGTGGATGGTTCCCCGGGCGCCTCCGGCCAGCCGGGGAACCCGGGTGGCAGTGGCTATGTCCTGATCATGTGGTAGCGGAGACGCCGTTTCTGCGCAGGTGGTGGTGGAACAGGACGCGTCCACCGCGGGGATGGCGGCAGGCCTGGCGGTGGTGGCCTGGGCAGTGCCCGGTGCGGCGATGACGGCGGCCTGTCGGGCGTTGCGGTGTGGCCAGGGCCGGGCGGGGATTACCCCGAGCCGACTCCTGGAGTCGCGGCGGGGCGCCCCTCCTCGCACTGTGGGTGCATGAGCGACAACCAATGTGTGACGCGTGGTGGGCCTCGTCCGAAAGCCGGCCGGTCCCGCGCGGTATGTGCCACGGTCGGCGCGATGAGCCTGGCGGGCGCGTTCGCGCTCCCGGTCGGCCTGGCCGTCCCCGCCTCCGCGATCTCCTCCACCACCCAGACCTTCACCGCCGACGGCACCTTCACCGTCCCGGCCGGGGTCACCAGCATCGCCACGATCCTCATCTCGGCAGGTGGTGGCGGATCCGGTGGCGGGGGTGGCGGCAGCGGCCTCTACAACAGGCTCGGCGGGGGCGGCGGTGGAGGTGGGGGCGGCGGGGGTGGCGGTGCCCGGGTGGCGTGCACCCTGACCGTCACCCCCGGCCAGGTCCTGACCCTCACCGTCGGTACCGGCGGCCAGGACGGTGCCGCCGGCGCCGCCGGGCTCGGCGGCCTCCTCGATCCCAACGGCGGCCCCGGCGGTGACGGCACCAAAGGCGGCCGGTCCGCCCTCGCCATCAGCGGGAGCACCCAGGCCTCCGCCGGCGGCGGCGGCGGGGCCAGCGGCGGCTTCGGCGGGACCGGTCCCCTGCCCCTGGGCCCTGGTGGCCTTCTCGTGCCAGGAATCGGCGGCAACGAGGGCAACGGCGGCTACGGCGGCGGCCTGTTCGGCGGCTCCACCTGTCAGGGCAGCCAGTTCAGCGACAGCGTCGGAGAAGAAGGCGACGAGGGCGGGCGCGGCGACGGCGGTGGCACACCTGCCGGCGGCCCCGGCGGTAGTGGTGCTACCGGTGGCGCGGCGGCGTCCCCGGTACCGGCCACCTGCCCGATCGGCACCGGCAGCGGCGGCAGCGGCGGCCCCGGCGGAAACGGTGGCGGCAACGGCGGCAACGGCAACCTCGAACCACCGGGAAGCCCCGGCACCGCCGGCACCGCCGGCAGCAACGGCTGCATCACCCTCACCTACTGACGGGCGCCGGCGCCGAACAGCAACCGTGAAGCGCCGTCCGCGTTGCCGTCCCAGCACGCGGACGGCGCCGGCTGTCGGGGTACTGACTCACGTGCCCAGGCAGGTGCGAAGTGACGTGCTCGGCCGTCAGGCACTGGACCAAGGGTGAAGTCGCCTGCGGGCGAAGCTCCAGCAGTCCGACGCCGTGGAGCGCCACCTTGCCCGCGCCATGTACGGGGACCGCTCGAACATCCACGTCCCCCACGAGATGCGTCGGCTGATCGACGAGCGCGAGTGGTTGGCCGTCTTCCTCCTACTCGCGTACGCGGCGGAGTTGAACGTGGTCGCGCACCTCCGGGCGCACGTGCAGCACAGCCCAGCCCCACGTCGCGCCCGGCCGACGCGAAGCTCTCCTGCGTAACCGACTCGAACGTCTGCGGTACCGCTCCGCGATCCTCGACGGTTTCCTCGCGGCCGTCGGCCTCGCTCTCGGCCTTCCACGGCCCTCACCCTGAAGCGCCGAAGCCGGCAGTGCTGCTTGAGAACGGTGTCAGAAGGTGAGGGTGATGCAGCCGTTGCCACCTGCGGTGCCTGCCGTGCCGGGGCCGCCGGTCCTGAGGACGGGGGCGGGGTGGTTCTGGCCGGCGCCTCCGCCTCCACCAGCCCCGTCTCCGCCACCAGTGAACGTCTCACCAAAGGAGTTGCCGTAGGTCACCTGTGCGAACGCCGCACCGACGTCGTTCAGGCCTTCCCGAACGGAGAGGCTCTCCTACGGCTGGCCGCTGCCGTGCTCTTCGAGTTGCACGACGAGTGGATCGCCTTCTCCCGCAGCCACCTGCCCGAAGGAAGCAGGGAGCAGCTCTACCCCGACAAGCTCCCCAAAAGCGCCCCCGCGCTTCCCAGCACCACCAACGCGACGCTTGGTTGATCGGCTACACCACAACGAGGGCACAACCGCCGTCTTCGAGGACCAGCGGGCAGCCGGGGCGGCGGGGCGGCCAGGACTGGCCGGTGATCGGGAATCAGCTCCGGCCAGGGGCGGCCGTGCGGGTCGGTGCCGCTGGTCGTCTCGTGTGCGGCCCCTTCCCCGCCGTTCGCCGCATCGCGCCGCCAGGCGCCACCTGATTGGCCTGCACTGCTGTCAAGCCAAAGGTGATCTGTGCACGATTTACTTGCGTCGGTGAGGCCATCGGTCTGGCACAAGGCCTGAGGTGTCCGGGGCACTCGCCGCCAGGCCGAAGCAGCCTCACCGAAGGAGAACATCCGTGAGTACACCGTTCGCTCCCACTGGCCCGGGCAGACCGCGGCGGATGCCCGCCGTGTCCTCGGCCTTCGTGGTCCTGGCCGCCATGGCGGGCGCCCTCGCCACGCCGTCTCCCGCTGGCGCGGCCTACGCCCAGGCCCGGCAGACCGTCTCTCAGCCGACGCAGCCGAGCAATCAGATGGCGTTCACCGGGAACGGAGAGTTCACGGTTCCGGCGGGGGTGACGTCAGTGACCGTGTACCTGTGGGGCGGTGGCGGGCCGGGTGCGGCCAGTAGCGGTGGTGGCGGCGGGGCCGGTGGCGGGGGTGGCGGCGGCTCGAATCTGGCGATCCCCGACACGCTGGGAGGGGGCGGTGGCGGCGGTGGGGCTGGAGGCGGCGGCGGCGGTGGTGGCGGCGGCGGTGGTGGCGGCGGCTATGTCGCCTGCACGCTTCCCGCCACCCCCGGGTTCACGTTGGAGGTCAAATTCTCCACGAGCCCCGAGTCGCGTCCGGGGGGCGGCGGGGCCGGGGGCGGTGGTGGCGACGGCGGAATCGTGCTCACCAACGGCGGGTCAGGGGCCGCCGGACGCGAAGGAGGCCGGGCCACGTACGGACCCAGGCACGGCACAGATGTGGACGTGTTTGATCCGCTCACCGGTGACGGGGCGCAGGCGAACGGCGGGGGCGCTGAGGGCACCCCGGCTGGGGCAGGCCCGGCCGGAGGCGCCGGCAGCGGGGGTGACGGCGGGGGGACCGGGGACACGAACCCCGGGGGTGCGGGCGGCACGCCGGGCGGGACGTCCACCGGGGGTGCCGCGGACACCCGCAGCTCATCGGGCTACTGCGACGGTACCAACGGGACAGCCCTGTCCGGCAGCCTCGGATCCGCGGGGCAGGGCGGCGGCGCGGGCGGTGCGGGTGTCACCGGCCGCCAGGGCGGGCGCGGTGGTCATTCCGGCCGGGGCGAGGCCGGTGGCCGGGGCGGGGCAGGAGGCGCGGGAGGTGCCGGAGGCGCCGGGGCCGTCGGCGCGCTGACCCCGCCCGCCGGGACCGGTGTCGGCGGCACGGGTGGCAACGGTGGCAACGGAGGCAGCGGAGGCCAGGGCGGCAACGGCGCCGGCGGTATCGGCGGAGGATCCAACGGATCCAGCGGTGCCAACGGGGCCACCGGGGCGGCCGGTGCCGCAGGCGGCCCCGCCTACGCGCTGATCACCTGGTGAGTGTCGGGCCGGAGTGATCACGCTGCTTCCCACCGCCCTGTCGGCGCCGCTCCGGCCGTCCTGGGTGAACCAGCGCAGGCGTGGGGGGGGGGTGGCGCCCGGGTGGGGGGGCCACCCCCCCCCCCCCCGTCACCACCGCCGGGCGGCGCCGCCGGGCGGCA